>JAFSRZ010000032.1 GCA_017445875.1 Oscillospiraceae bacterium
GTGTACTTTCAGTCATGAAGGCCCGCCTGAAAGGAATCTCATTTTCGCAACTTTTCGCCCCGTTTTCACTCAATGCCCTTCCCCTGCAATCCAACTAAGAATTTACCCAAAGTTTGTCTTGACTAAAGGGTTCACTTTAGCGCGGCGGAACAGCGGCAACTGTGAGATACGCGAAAAAATCAGGAAAACGCACGCTTATTCTCAATCCCAGTACACTTTCTGTTAATATTGAGAATTGTCCAGCCACGCAAGTCTAAACAATTACGCGGCTGGACATTGTATATTTTCTGGTCAATCTGCCCTCGCAGATGACACTTACTTTGAATCTCCCAGCGTTTCCCCGTCTATTACGTGACGGACAAAATGTCCGCCACGTTGTAAATCCCGAAAACGCCTCCAGCGGCGGCAAAGTATCCTATGCCCAGATACCCGCCACCGCTGGTTTGCGATACGCTCCATACGTCTCCCGCGCTACGGGCGCAGGATTTGTATTCTACATCTAAGGATGGAAGCGCATGAGTTTACATCAAACCATCCTTAAGCAACTCATCAAAAAAAGAAGGAAGCACACTCTGCCCCATCTGGTTATTGTTCACTCCGATATCGTCAATAGCCGGGACGCTCTGTACGGTATTCCCCTCCGAAACCATCACGCGTTCCCGTTTCCGAACGTGGTCTTTGATTTCTTGAAAAATATCCGCATAATCCTGAGGCATGACCATTCTGTAGCGTTTACTGAAACGGTCAGGAACCTGCCCCGGAGGAAACATATCCCGCAACCTTGCCATGTCGGCGCCTTCTCCGATTCCCAGAGGGAATACGTACAGCGTATTATTCTGTACACGTTCCCGCACCACGGAAAACTCGTTTCGCGGGTCATCCGTTGGCATTCCATCCGTCATGAATACCAAGATAGGCGTGTAGCTGTCATTATCCGCATCCCGCAGTTCTTCCTGCATTTCATCCAACTGCGCAAGGGAAGTACGGATTCCGTCGCCCATAGCGGTTTCCGCTTTTTCCGTTTTGCATTTGCAGGAATCCACATCCAGTTCCACGCAGTCCAGAAAATCGTACTTGACGCGGGCGAATTTGCTGTACGTGATGATGGAAACAGCCACTTTCCGGGACAATTCGCGGTCGTCCTTCAACTGTTGGAGCAGACTGGAAAGCGTGTTGTTCAGTTGGTCCATCTTCTTGTAATGCGCGTATCCGGGGCGGATGTCTTTCAGATTAAAGTAGTTGACGCTGTGTCCGTCCGAAAAACCGGAACCCGTGTTCCGCGTCAGTCCGCCCTCTTCAATCCACCATTCATCCATGGACTGGCTGACATCCACGCAGAAGCAAATCAAAGCACGAGGGTCGCCGTCAATGAGCAAGCGGCGTTGCTGGCGGAAATGTTCGCTGGAATAATAAGCGTCGTTAGCCACGTAAATCCCTCCTTCCCCGAATCAACGCTTGTCCCGGCAGTTCGGACAGCGAATCGGCTTGCTCCAGCCTTTTTTGCGATAAAATTCCGCGTCCTTATTCGTAAAGGGGAACGTGCATCCGCACTGGCGGCAGTGCAGATATTCGCTGGGGGCGTTATTCCATTCCTGTTGCTGTTGCTTGGCTCTGGAAACCAATGTGTTAAAGCAGTTTCCGCACACCGTAATGCGCTGGTTCCGCTGACGGTCCTCAAATTCCCGCATTTTATAAATAGGAACTTCGGCACCGCAGTTACGGCATTTCGCCGTGTTTTTCTTGCAGTCACGGCACCATTTCTGTTCTTCGTAGTCGAAATCCGTCTTCCCAATCTCGTGGGTAATCTTCGTGCGGTTGGAATAATAGAACGTTCTGCCACAACTCCTGCACGTAAACGAGACATTTGACTGACCGCTGGCGCAGGAAAGGCAGACCCGATACCCCCGCTCCCAGACATTGACCCGCTCTTTATTAATCCAGACATTTTGCATGAAATAAAAGCGAGGATGTTCCTGACCGCAGATTTGGCATTTGAAAAAAGTACGCTTTCCGTCGCGCCGGAATGTACGCGGAAACATCGCTCTGGAATCTTCCCGACCAGGTTCGGACAGCTTTTTCTGGAAGATATTGACCAGATTGAGCCACTCCGTCGCCCTCAGTCGATTTCCCGGCGCGGAGTTTTGACCCTTCGAGTGGAACGAGTTATAGAACGAACCGCACATCCGATAGGGCAGATGGTCCCAAACCATTTGCCAGACGCCGCCGGGACGTTCGGCGTCGCCGGAACGCCGTTGCTCCTTATTCGCAGAGAACGGAAACGACATATCGATGATGCTTTCGCGTTCGTTACTGCTACGGTTCTTCGCGTAGGGGAATTTTCCGGGCATCATCAGCATGAACGTCAGCACGGCAATCTCATAGTTTTCCTGGTCGACAGTCGTCATGAGAGGTTGCTTCTCTTCCCTCAGCAATTCTGGCGGCGTGAATGTCTGATTGCGCGACATAGCGGGATAGCCTTCAATTTGCCAGCTATCCGTATCCACAAAAAAGACGTGTTCCTCATCTTGAATATAAATTGAGGCGGGATTCAAATAGCCAAAAGAAAGGCCAAGACGGTACATTCCGCAGATAGTTTTCAAAATGGTGGAAGCCAATACGCAGAGATTGCGCTTATCCCAGTTAGGGAAATATTGGGAAAGCCCCGTCGCCCCGTTCAACACAGAACGGGTAAGTTGCACTCCCTTGGAGGCGGGAATGAGAATGCCGACAAAATTTCCGTTGCCGTCTCTCAGCGTATCTTTAGGCCAGCAGACGCCGGGCAAGTCAACGGCATTCTGGAGCATTCGATTAGCCTTGGCCTCAAAAAAATTCAGTTGAAGAGCCGTTTCCGTGTAAATCTTTGCGAAAGAGTTGGCGTCATTCGTGGCATACGTAACGGAGGAATGGTCTGTCATCAAGGCCTTTTCCAGACGGTAGGCGGTTCGGCCGCGTTCGGACAACACCTGTTCGCCCACAGACGGAACGCGGCGCGGCGGGTTCACCGCACGCTGTATTGGTGCCATTTCCGTCTGACGGCGGAATGGCTTCGCGCTTTCCGTCGCTTCTCTCGCAGGACGCTTTACCGAGGAGGACAGAGGACAAAGTTTTCCGTCTCCATCCATCCCATACCATCTGAGGAACAGTCCCTTTTCCTTTGCCGCCTGTTGCGCCGCGTATCCCGCGTCGCCATCGGTTGTCAGGTATACAATGTTCCACTTCAGGCCTTTCGCCGCCATATCTCCGAAACACGCGGACAAATCTTCCCCGGAACGTTCCTGACAGTCCGCTTGATTTGCCAGCGTTTGTTCCGCAGAGGAAAGTTTCGCCTTTTCGTAAGCCGGAATGAAATAATATCTGGTCGCAAAAGACCCCTGACGTTCCCCGCGCCATGCGGCGGAAAATGCCGGAAACGCCGCGCTTTTGATAAACAAAGCGTCCACAAAAACGCGGATTTGTTGCTGTGCAATCAGCTTTGGAACCGTATCGCCGATTTTCGGCCAGAATACGGCGGGCTTGTTGTCCCGCTGACGCGGCGACGCGTTATGATTCCGCGAACCGCGTGAGACAGGCGTCCCGTTTTCCTTTGGCGTAGGAACTGCCGTTCCAGCCGGAGGAACCGATGGAACGGGCACGACGGGATGCGGCGTGGAAACTGGACGGTCGGTCGCTTTCGCCGCTGAGTTCCCTTCCGTGGCCGGAGGATTCTTTTTGAGAAAATCTAAAAGTCCCATAAATACCCCCTGATTTATTACATATTGAGTCGGTTTATGGCCCGTGTCAGGACTTCAAGCGTATCGGGTCGCAAACCGCTTTTTCGATTGAGACATGAAAGCTCCTGGCAAAGCGTGCGCGCTTTTTCCAGAGCCGTTCTGTCCGTGCGGTTACTGTATCCAAATTTCTCGCAATAGAAAGCCAGCAAGAGCTTTGCGATTTCCTCTATACGACAATTTTTCCAGTAAAATTCCGCCTCGTCCGCCCAGCCGCTTCTCCACAAATCATCCCGGCTTCGCTTTACCAGAAACCTGAATTGATTGCATAATACGCTGGGGTAGCTGTTTTGATAAAAGTTCTGAATCCAATCAATCACCTCATTTTCTGTGCTTAACGCGATTGTATCCGAAAAGATAGTGTGAAGCTGTTGCGCCAGCGTATGGCTGAAGTCATCGGTGATAAACACTTTTGCCGCGTCCTTGGTACTGCAACATTCGTACATACGCGAAGTGTGAAAAGCGGAGACTTCCCCATAAAGATAACTCCATGTGCCATCGTCTCGCACATCCAACAGTCCTCCATACTGGTCACGAGGAATGTTTTTGTTGACTACCAGCAAAAACAACGGGGTGCGCCGCACAATTTCTGGAGTTTGCTTAAAAGAGCCATAGCGATTCACTTCCGGGTGGAAGTACGGACGATTCTTTTTGCCTCCGATTAATGGGATACCTTTAATTTTTTCGTAAAGCATTTGCGCCTGAGCTTCTGAACCCTTGTATTTATTGCCGTGATAAGCAATGAATACGTCGAACTTTTCGTCCCGTGTCATAGGCAAACAAGCTCCCATGTGATTGCATAATCCGGTATGCTGTTCCGTTTTCCGGCAAGCGTCCAGCGAAAAATCCTACATAATTATTATACCACTTCTGTCAATATGTGTCAAGTATTCATGAAATTTTCGTTTTTTGGACATTTTATACACTTTCAAAACGTTCCGCCGTCTCATTAAGACGAAGACGGCAGAACGTTTTTTTCTTGAAAATTTCACAGTCACTCTTTACAAGTAAAATTCTCTATGGTATAATACACTAAAATCATTAACAAAGGAGGCTTGTTACGATGAACACGCCAAACCGTACCTTTGCCATCTACTCCCGGAAGTCGAAATTCACGGGCAAGGGGGAGAGTATCGGCAATCAAGTGGAGTTGTGCCGGGAGTACATCCGCGCCCACTACGGCTACGCCGACGCCGATACCGCCGCCGTATTCGAGGACGAGGGATTTTCCGGCGGCAACCTGAACCGCCCCGGATACCAGCGCATGATGAAGGCCGCCCATGAGGGCAAATTCCGCGCCATTGTCGTGTATCGCCTTGACCGTATCAGCCGCAACATCAGCGACTTTTCCGGTCTGATTGAGGAGTTGAGCCGTCTGGACGTGGACTTTGTGTCCATCCGGGAGCAGTTTGACACGGGTTCGCCTATGGGACGCGCCATGATGTATATATCATCGGTGTTTTCGCAGTTGGAGCGCGAGACGATAGCGGAGCGTATCCGTGACAACATGCGGGAGTTAGCGAAAACGGGTCGTTGGCTGGGCGGGGCTACGCCTACCGGGTACGCGTCGGAGAGCGGCAGGAGCGTGAGCGTGGACGGCAAAACGCGCAAGATGTGCCAACTGAAACTGATACCGGACGAGGCGGAGATTGTGCGCGACATTTACCGTCTGTTCACGGAGTACGATTCCCTGACCGCCGTCGAAACGGAACTGTTACGGCGTCAGAGCGTGACCAAGACGGGAAAGAGCTTCACGCGCTTTTCGATTAAAAATATCTTACAGAATCCCGTGTACCTGATAGCGGACGGGGACGCCTACCGTTATTTCGCGGACAGGCAGGCGGAGATATTTTCGGACTTGCGGGAGTTCGACGGCGTGCGGGGGATACTGGCCTACAACCGCACCGACCAAGAGAAGGGACGCGCCGCGATACCGTTACCCGTCAACGAGTGGATTATCACGGTAGGGCAACATCACGGAATCATCCCGTCTAAGACGTGGATACAGGTACAGGAATCGTTAGAGCGGAACAAATCGAAGGGCTACCGCAAGCCCCGGAGCAATGAGGCGTTGCTGACGGGACTGTTATTTTGTCGTTGCGGGAGCCGGATGTATCCGAAACTGACCAAGCGTGTGACCGCCGACGGCAAACCCGTCTACACTTACGTCTGCAAAATGAAGGAACGCAGTCAGCGGAGCCGTTGCAATGTCCGCAACGCGAGCGGGAACGCGCTGGACGCGGGAATCGTGGAGGAAATCAAGAAGTTGTCGGGGGACGAGAGCCACTTTATAGAGCAGTTGGAAAAGAGCAAGAAGTTCTACACCGGAGACCGTGACGAGTACGGGGCGACGCTGGAGGACTTGCGGCGGGAGTACGCGGCGAACGACAAAAAAATCACGGGACTGACGGACAGTCTCGCGGACTTAGGGGACGGCGCGGCGCGGAAACGGGTTGCGGCGCGGATTGAGGAGTTAAGCCGCGCCGGGGAGGCGTTGCGCGTGCGTATCGGGGAACTGGAAGGGCTGACGGAGCGAAAGACGTTGAGCGACATGGAATTTGAGCTTATGCGGCAGTTGCTGACGAACTTCCGGGACAGTATCGACGCCATGAGCGTGGAGGAGAAACGCGCCGCCGTGCGGACGCTTATCCGGAAAGTGATATGGGACGGCGAATTTGCGCACGTCGTACTGTTTGGGGCGTCGGAAGATGAGATAGAGTATCCCGATTTGAAGCCGCTGATTTCCGCCGCGACGGACGCGGACGAATACGAACAGGGGGACATGGAGCCGGACGCGGAGACGCGTTTGTGTGAGGATACCGAACGAAATTCTGATGTACTTTCGCGGACAGCGGAAGTTACAGAATGAGGTATCGCTGTCGGAGACCATCGACGCCGACGGGCAGGAGGACAGTTTACAGTTACTGGACGTGGTGGGCATCGAGGACACCATGTTGGAGGACTTGCACGACCGTGAGAACGCGCTTCGGGTGCGGCGACTGGTACGGGAATGTCTGCCGGAGCGGGAAGCGGAGGTTATCCGGCTGCGGTACGGTTTAGACGGCACGGTACCCTTGACACAGCGGGAAGTGGCGGCGAAATTCGGGATTTCGCGTTCGTACGTGTCCAGAATTGAGACCAAGGCGCTAAAGAGTCTCCGCGCCGGACTGGAAGCCGCGACGCCGCGCAAAAACGCGGATTCGTGACATTTCAGCGCGTAACATGGACGATATCCCGCAAAATGAGACCATTTCAAACTTTACGTCGTGAAATCACGCCCTGTCGACGGTTTCCTGACGCATATTTTTTTGATTTTAGGCTTTACAGAACTGACAAAAAGTGATACAATATGTTTTGATTTTTATTCGGCACTTTTAGTAAACAAATGGGGGTTCAGGATGCCACAGCAAGGTATCTGTATTGGATTTGTGTCGGGCAAGGGCGGCACGGGGAAAACGTCGCTTGTGGCGGGAATCGGCGCGGCGCTGGCGGAGACCGGGAAGCGTACGTTATGCGTGGACTGTGACACGGAGTTTCGGAACTTAGACCTTGTGATGGGGCTGACGGAACAATCCCTGATGGACTTCACGGACGTTGCCGCGGGGCGCTGTACGCTGGAGGAAGCGGTAACGGAACATCCGGCGCGGCGGGGACTGTTTCTGTTAAACGCGCCTATCCGGGGCGGCGAACGCGTCACGAAAATGGAGATGAACGCGCTTGCCGCGCACATTCGGAAACACTTCGACTTTTGTCTGATGGACGCCCCGCCGGGCATGGGGGACAGTTTCGGACTTGTCAGCGGCGCGGCGGACCGTATGTTGTTAGTCGCGGAGATGAACCCGCTATCGGTGCGGGACGCCCAGCGGGTCGTGACGGAGCTGGACGCGTTCCCGCCGGGCGACGTGCGGCTGATAGTCAACCGCGTTTGTCTTTCGCCGTTCCGACGCCCGGAACTCACGATTGACGATATCATGGACGGTGCCGGATTACCGCTGGCGGGACTGGTGCCGGAAGATGACGCCGTGTTGAAAGCGCTTTGTCACGGGACACTCATCAAGCCGGACAGCGCGGCGGGGCGAGCCTGCCGCAATATCGCCCAGCGTATCGGCGGGGAATATGTTCCGTTACCCCGCATGTACCGGTAACTTTATCGAAACAGTGAAACATAACGCAACCAAGTTGAGGAGGGGACATTTTTCATGAATATCGCGCTAATGGCACACGACAACAAAAAAGAATTAATGGTGCAATTCTGCACCGCCTACGCGGGGATTCTGTCCCAGCACAACCTCTACGCGACGAATACCACCGGACATCAGATTTCCGACGCCACCGGGTTACATGTCCACTGCTTCCTGACCTACGCCCACGGAGGCAATCAGCAGATTGGGGCGCGGATTGCCTATAACGAGTTCGATATGGTACTGTTCTTCAACGACCCCACACAAACCAATATGGCGGGAGAAGTCAGTTACATTTCCCGCCTGTGCGACATGAGCAATATTCCATTTGCCAGCAACATCGCCACGGCGGAAATGCTGGTATTAGGTCTGGAGCGGGGAGATTTGGACTGGCGAAGCATTGTCAACCCGTCCACGCGTCCGATTGCCTGACCGCGCACGTGACAAAATTCGTTTTTCCGCCGCCGCCGAGCGGGAGAGACGGAAAACGCGACATTTTCTGTAAAAAGGAGTTGCTATGCCCACTGTAAAGCCCCGGACGCTGTCCGGTTTCATGGAACTGCTTCCCGCGCCGCAACAACAGATGGAGCGGATATTAGACAGTCTGCGCCGTACGTATGCCCTGTACGGCTTCACGCCGCTGGACACGCCGTTAATGGAAGCGGCGGAAGTGCTGTTAGCCAAGGGCGGCGGCGAGACCGAAAAACAAATCTACCGTTTCCAGAAGGGCGACGCCGATTTAGCGTTACGGTTTGATTTAACTGTCCCGCTGGCGAAGTATGTCGCGCTGCACAGTCATGAGTTGTCGTTTCCGTTCCGGCGCTACCAAATCGGGAAAGTGTACCGTGGCGAACGCGCACAGCGCGGACGTTTCCGCGAATTTTATCAGGCCGACATCGACATTATCGGTGACGGCACGCTGTCGGTAGTCAACGAAGCGGAGATTCCCGCCATTATCTACCGGACGTTCTCCGCGTTAGGTCTGCGACGCTTCCATATCCGCGTCAACAACCGCAAGATTCTGAACGGCTTCTATGCCCTGCTGGGTCTCACGGAGAAATCCGGCGACATCATGCGTACGGTCGACAAATTAGACAAAATCGGCTCCGGCAAAGTCCGCGCCATTCTCGCCGACGACTTTTCCGTGAACGCGGAGGAGGTCGACAAAATTTTAGCGTTTCTGTCTCTGTCGGACGAAAACACGGACAGCGCCGCCGTACTCGACGCGCTGGAAGCGTACCGGGGACAAAATCCGCTGTTCGACACCGGACTTGACGAGTTGCGGACAGTTGTCCGCTATCTGGACAGTTTCGGCGTCCCCGCCGCAAATTTCGCCGTTGACTTGACAATCGCCCGTGGCCTCGACTACTATACCGGTACTGTCTACGAAACCACGCTGGACGAGTATCCCGAAATTGGTTCGGTGTGTTCCGGCGGACGCTACGACAATTTAGCCGAATACTATACCGACCGCCGACTTCCGGGCGTGGGCATTTCCATAGGTCTGACGCGCCTGTTTTATATCCTACAGGAAAAGGGACTGCTCAATGACGAACTCCCCACGGCTCCGGCTGATGTGCTGATACTGCCCATGACACAGGACTTGTCCCCGGCAATTGAGTTAGCAACGATGTTTCGTGAAAACGGTGTCCGGGTACAACTCTATTGTGAGGGCGGCAAATTCAAGAAGAAAGTCGGCTACGCCGACAAACTCCGCATTCCGTACGCGGTGTTCATGGGAGAGGACGAAATCCGCGACGGCGTTGTGACATGCAAGGACATGTCGACGGGCGAACAGACGACGCTTTCCGCCGCCGCCACGCTGGAACGTATCAAGGCCGGACTTGTGCAACGTGAATCCGGGCGGATAATTCTGGGATAAGTTACCGAAAGGGAAAGGATACAGTCACATGACGCAATCAAGAACACACACCTGTGGAGAGTTACGCATTTCCGACGCCGGGAAGCGTGTCAAACTCTGCGGGTGGATGGAGAATGTACGGGTAGTGTCGGCAAGTCTGGCGTTTGTGGTGTTGCGCGACTTCTACGGCACTACGCAGGCCGTCGCCGAGACTGAGGAACTCGTGAACACGTTCAAGGCCATTACGAAGGAATCGACGATTTCCATTGAGGGAACCGTGCGCGAGCGCGGCAACAAAAATCCGAAGCAGTCCACGGGCGACATTGAGGTAGTACCGGAACGCGTGGAGGTATTGGGGCGCTGTCGCTATAATGAACTGCCGTTCCAGATTAACCGCAGTCGTGAAGCCGACGAGGCACAGCGTTTGAAATACCGCTATCTCGACTTGCGCAACCCGGAAGTGAAAAACAATATCGTGTTACGCTGTCAGGTAACGGCGGCACTCCGTCAGGCGATGATGGAACACGGTTTCTTGGAAATCACGACGCCGATTTTAACGGCGTCGTCCCCGGAGGGGGCGCGTGACTATTTAGTCCCGGCGCGGAATCACCCCGGCAAATTTTACGCGCTCCCGCAAGCCCCGCAACAGTTCAAGCAACTGCTCATGACTTCGGGTTTCGACCGTTATTTCCAGATGGCACCCTGTTTCCGCGACGAGGACGCCCGCGCCGACCGTTCCCCCGGCGAATTTTATCAGCTTGACATGGAAATGGCCTTTGCCACACAAGACGACGTGTTTGCCGTCATTGAGGACGTACTGCCGCCCGTGTTCGCAAAGTACGGCTTATATAATCGGGTGTCGGTCGCGCCGTTTGTGCGTATTCCGTACCGGGAGGCCATGGAGACTTACGGCACCGACAAGCCCGATTTACGCATTGACCTGAGAGTAACGGACGTGACGGAGTTACTGTCTGACTGTGGCTTTGCGCCGTTCGCGGAAAGCCCCGTCAAGGCGGTTGTGGTGTCGGACTTCCACGAGGCGCGGAAATGGATTGACCGCACGTTGTCCGCTGTGGAGGTCGTATCCGGCGGGAAAGCGTACTGGTTCCGTGTCGACGAAAAGGGGCAGATTGTCGGGGGAATCTCGAAATTTGTCGCGCCGGTTCAGGAAAAAGTCGTGTCCGCGCTGGACTTGAAGCCGAATACGTTTATAGCGCTGTCGTCGGGCAAGACCGCGCTCAAGACCGCCGGCGTACTCGTGAAAACACTCGGCGCGGCGGTTCCCGGACACATGGACAAAGAACAGTATGCTTTCTGCTGGATTGTCGACTTTCCCATGTACGAAATCGGGGAGGAATCCGGGGAACTGGAATTTTGTCACAATCCGTTCTCCATGCCGTCGGGCGGCTTGGATGTACTGGAACGCGCCCACCGCGGCGAACTCGACCCGCTGACGATTACCGCCGACCAGTACGACCTTGTATGCAACGGCGTGGAGTTATCGTCGGGGGCGGTACGGAACCACGACCCGGAAATTATGGTACGCGCTTTTGAATTAGTCCGGCTTGGGGAGGCTGATGTCAAAGCAAAATTCCCGGCGATGTACAACGCGTTCTGCTATGGTGCGCCGCCGCACGCCGGAATTGCGCCGGGTCTGGACAGAATGGTGATGTTACTGTCCGGGGAAGAATCTATCCGGGAAATTATCCCGTTCCCGATGAACAAGAACGCGGCGGACGTGATGATGGACGCGCCCGGCGTGGTCACGGACAAGCAGTTACAGGAACTGCACATTGCTATTGTGGAGGACAGCGACACATGAAGCGGGCGTTATATTTCGACTGCGGCACGGGAATCAGCGGCGACATGACGGTAGCGGCGCTGTTAGACCTCGGCGCGGACAGGGACGCGTTGCAACGCATGTTGGACAGTCTGCCGTTAGAGGGTGTGCGGACAGAAATCCGGCGCGTGAACAAGGCGGGGTTGGATGTCTGCGACTTCTCCGTGACACTCCCGGAAGAGAACCACGACCACGACATGGAATATCTCTACGGACACGAACACGGTCACGGTCACGAACATCATCACGACCACGAACACGGTCACGGTCACGAACATCATCACGACCACGAACACGGTCACAGTCACGACCACGACCACGAACACAGTCACGGACATGACCACGAACACGGACACGAACATCATCACCACGAACACCGGGGACTGTCCGAAATTCTGGACATTCTCGGCAAGGCCGACATGACCCCGGCGGCGCGTACCATGGCGGAAACGATTTTCCGCATTTTAGCCGAAGCGGAGGCCAAAGCCCACGGCGTACCGCTGGAAAACGTGCATTTCCACGAAGTCGGCGCGGCGGACTCCATTGTAGATATCGCGGCGGCGGCGGTGTGTTTCGACAGTCTCGGCGTCGGGGAATGTATCATTCCGGCGCTCTGCGAGGGTACGGGGAGCGTACGCTGTCAGCACGGCGTTCTGTCCGTACCGGTTCCGGCGGTGCTGAACATCGTACAGGCGCACGGACTGCCCTTGACGATTACGGCGCAACACGGGGAACTTGTCACGCCGACAGGGGCGGCTATCGCGGCGGCGTTCCGCACGTCGGGACAGTTGCCGGAACGCTTCCGGGTACTCAAAACGGGTACCGGAGCCGGGAAACGTGCCTACGAACGCCCCAGCCTGTTACGGGTCATGCTGATTGAGGCCGACGACGGCGCGGACGTTGCAACGGACAGTTTGACGTTGCTGGAAACCAATGTCGACGACTGTACCGGGGAAGCGTTAGGCTTTGTCATGGAACAGTTAATGACAGCCGGGGCGCGGGACGTATTCTATACGCCGGTCTACATGAAAAAGAATCGTCCGGCGTATCTGTTGAGCGTACTTTGTACGGAAGCGAACCGGGCGACACTGGAACGTCTGATTTTCACGCACACAACCACAATCGGCATACGTCGAATGTCGGTAGCGCGTACGACGCTTTCCCGGCGTTCCGGGAAAGTGGAAACCAGTTTCGGGGCAATCGACGTGAAGTTTTACGACGCGCCGGACGGCGTACGGGTTACGCCGGAATATGAAAGCGTGGCGGCGATTTGTCGCGCTACGGGGCAGTCGTGGCAGAGTGTCGCGGAACAACTGCGGACGGAACTGCACAGTATCTAACACGCGCAAAGCCTCCCCCGCGTCGCGGGAGAGGCTTTTACTGTCATTCAAACGGCGTGAGGCGTCAGCACGGCGAGGTACGCCACAGAGCCGTTGACCCTGTTCCGCGACACCCGCCGGAGCCGCACTGTGATATTGTGTGTCCATGTATCCGCGCCCTGTACCGTGACCCATTCGCCGGTAATTTCGCCGCGTCCGGCGGCCTGAATCAGTGTGGGGGGCGGCGGGTCTATGAGGGTCTGCCGGTCGGTACCCATGCGGGAAACCGGGAGAATGTCCATTTCCTGAAGGAGCCGGAAAAAGGCGTCACTGCCCCGGATACACACGAACCGTCCGCCGAGATATTCCAGAATCCCGGACGGGAAGCCCTCTTCGGCGTTCAGGTCAATGCCGCTGACCGTCTCATAGTACGATGTTTCGGCGGTGTCCTCGTAGTGGATACCCTCGCCGGAAAGCGTCCAGTCCAGCGTGTTTTCCAGACTGCGCGGCTTGCTGAACAGATACCCTTGCAGTTTCTGACAGCCGAGTTTCCGCAACAGCCGGAAATGTTCCTCGGTCTCGATACCCTCTACCAGTGTACTGATACCCATACGCCGCGCCATTTCGATGATGTTGGACACGATAATCATATTCTTGCCGGACGCGGAGAAATTCCGCATGAACTCCATATCAATCTTGATGAGGTCGAAATTGAGGTCTTGCAACATGTTGAGGGTAGAGTATTCGCTTCCGAAATCGTCCATCCAGACCTCGAAGCCGTTTTCCCGGAAGCGGTCGACTTCCCGCTTTAGAAGTTCCTCGTTTTCCATGAAGGCGCTTTCGGTAATCTCGATACGAATCATGTCGCGGGAGTAGCCGGACTTGTCCATCATGTCCGTGATAGTCTGTACCATGTCGCACTGCTCGAAGTCGTAGCGGGAGAGGTTGACGGAGACGGGAACAGGTTTCAGGCCGCGAGCCTCTTTCTTGCGGAAATCGTCCAATATTTGTTGTACGACGTGCAGGGAGACTTTGTAGATAAGGTGGGCGTCCTCCAGCGTCGGGACAAACTGCATGGGCGACAGGAAGCCGTACACAGGGTCGTCCCAGCGCGACAACGCCTCCTCGTTGCAGATTTCGCCCGTGAACGTGCGGACAATCGGCTGATAGAAAACTTTCAACCAGCCCTTTTCGATAGCCTCGTTCACGTGGCTGACGATGTACTGACGGAAACTGTTATCGGCGTCCATTTTCTCGTCGTAGAAGCAACAGGACACGCCCGGCTGATTGTAAATGGTGTCATGGGCGGCCTTGGCCTTGTCGAGCATGGAGACCATGCTTTCCCCCTGCCGGAAGTCCACGAAGCCCGCCTTGCTGACAATCGGGAAATCGGGCTTGTACTCGGCTAACCCGTCGTTGACAATCCGAAGGCCGGGTTCCACCTCGTCGCGGTAGCAGAGAATCCCGAACTGGGAGCCGGTAATATGGCAGACGGTTCTATGTCGGAAGGCCTGACGCAAGAGTTTGGCGGTGTGGTTGATAAGGGCGTCCCCGTTGGCGTAACCGAACTCGTCGTTAAAGTCGCGGAAATGGATAATGTGGAAGAAGCCGACGACAGGGTGTAGCGCGGCCTCACTGCCGCCCTCCGGGAAACTCCACGGGTGGGAGGTGAACACCGACAGCGACGGGAGTTCGGTTAAAACATCCGCTTCCCCTCTGCGGGCGTGGGCGGAAATCTTACTCTCCGCGATAGCCGCCCGAAGGTTGAGCACGTCGAACGGGCCGCCGACAGTTTTCCCCTGTCCCTGACGGACGGCGTTGTGAAGGTAAAGATTGGCAAGGTGAATCATCTCCTGAAACTCTTTTGCGCCGGACGGCGTCCCGGTGACGTAGCCGAAAGAACAGGTCAGGGACAGCGTGTGATTATTGAAAGAGCGGTGGCGGAGTTCTCCCCGGCAGAGCGCGATACGTGACAGAATATCCTCCTCGGAAGCGCCGGACGCAATGCCCAGAATTTCATTTCCGCCGTAGCGGAACGTATGTTCCGCGCTGAAAGCCGCCTGCATTTTCTGCGTAAACAGGGTCAGCATTTTGTCGCCGGTCTTTTGCCCGTAGAAGTCGTTATAGAGCGACAACTGGTCAAGTGTGCCGAACACAATCACGGCGGGCTTGTCCCAGTAGGATTCGGCGCGGTTCGACAGCGCGTGGCGGTTCGGCAGACCGGTCATGGCGTCGTGTTCGAGATGATAGCGGGTGTTCTCGAAGTTCCGCAGGGATTCCAGCCGCACGCGCAGGACAACCAGTGTGACGGCCATGGAGGCGAATTGAAATTCTATGACGTGGAAGAAGTCCCCGCGCCAGACGCCGAAATCCTTCACCGCGAACGACAGCGACAGGAACAGTACAGACCAGCCCATGGAGATAGACAACAGCCGGAGGGGGCGGTCAAAGATGAACACGGGCATTGCCATCAGGAACAGCAGAAACGTAAGCGCTTGGTGTGCGGGGTCCCAGAGGGTACCCAGCAGAATCGACACGACCAGAGGCGGCGCTTCCAGCAGATAGATAAGTTTCGTGCTTCTGTGACAGTCCTTGGGCATGACGAACCGCTCAAAGAGGTACAGCGACAGGAAGTAGGCCAGTAACCACATGTTGCGCATGCTGAACAGTTCGCGGCGGCTGAAAAAGGTTTGGGCAAAGATGTTGGCGATACTCAGGGGGAGTCCGGCGGCGGCGAGCATGTGGATTGCCAGACGGTTTTCGCGGTTGATTTCGTCCCGCCAGAGGGAAAATTCATTGTCTGTTAAAAAGTTCCAAAATTCGCGCATATCGACGTACTCCTCTCTTAATTGTCGGAGTGTTCCGGCAGTTGACGCCGTAATTTTACCATATTTTTTTCCACTCCGCAAGGGTTCCTTGCGGGATGTTGTTCGTTTTTTGTGACACGTCCCCGCTGTCCCTTGCGGGAAACAAAACGCCCCCTCCGCAGAGGGGACATTTCCGCCGTTGTCAAGACAGTCCGGTGTGTCGGCGGAAAAACGGCGCACAGAATCGCGTTCCGTACGCCGTCATGGTTCATGGCTGCCAGCCCAGATGAAACAGAAGCGGGTAGAGCAGATTTCTGGCAAGTCCCAGCAGGAACGCGCCGACAGTCCGCGCCGGAACCCCGAACAGGTCGGAGAGCGACTGTCCGGGCGCGGTCAACGGGCGCAAGGCCTCCCAGAGCCACGACAACAGGAACAGTCCCGCCATGACCGCGAAGAGAATCAGGATTTGCTTTTGTGAGAGTGTCCCGGCGGCGTCGCGCCAGCGTCCCGCGAACAGCCGCCCGAACAGACATGCCGCCGCCAGTGGAATGACCGTCCACATCAGGCGGAATCCCGCCGGAATCGCGCCGACAGGCCAGCGGAACAGTGACACCGTACCCAGTGCCGCGAACAGTAACAGCGCCCCCACGTACGACAGCCCGAACGCCAGAAAATACTTTGTCATAGCCGTTCCCCGCTCAGTCAAAGAACTTGGCGTGAATCGCCTTCACCGCCCGGTTGACATCCTCCTCGTTGAGTAACACGGAAATTCTGATTTCGGACGTGTTAATCATCTGAATGTTGATACCGGCCTCATACAAGGCCTCGAACATCCGCGACGCAATGCCGCAGTTGCTCATGAACCCCGCGCCCACAATCGACACTTTCCCGATATGGTCGTCAGACTCGATGTGGTCAAAGTGCAAGGTCTCCTTGTTGTCGTTCAACAGGTCAAGCGTCTCGTCAAGGTCTTTCCGGTGAATGGTGAACGTAATGTCCTTGCTGTCCTCGCGCCCGATGGACTGCAAAATCACGTCGACATTGATATTGTGTCTGCTGAGCAGGTCGAAAATCTGAAAGGCGATGCCGGGTGTATGTTGCAGTCCCACAAGCGCCACGCGGGCGATACTGGTATCTTTGGCGACACCGGCGATGTTGGTTTTTTCCACTTTCGTGACCTCCTTGACTTTGGTACCCGGTTTCCGTTCCAGACTGGACAGCACTTCCAGATTGACCCGGAACTTTTTCGCCAGTTCCACACTCCGGTTATGCAGGACTTGCGCGCCCTGTGAGGCAAGTTCGAGCATTTCATCATAGGTGATTTCTTCGAGTTTCCGGGCGTTGGGGACAAGGCGCGGGTCGGTTGTGTACACGCCGTCCACGTCCGTGAAAATCTGGCACAAGTCGGCGCGGAACGCCGCCGCCAGTGCCACGGCACTGGTATCGGAACCGCCCCGGCCTAACGTGGTAATGTCGCCGCGGTTGTCGACGCCCTGAAAGCCCGTGACAATCACAATGCGGTGGGAATCCAGCTCCATGCGGATACGGTCGGGGTCAATCTGCTGGATACGGGCGTCAGAGTGTTGCGGGGTCGAGTGAATGCCCACCTGCCAAGCCGTCAGCGACACGCACGGAAGCCCCATACATTCCAGCGCCATGGCGCACAGGGCAACCGAAATCTGTTCGCCGGTGGCAAGCAGCATATCCATTTCCCGTTTCGACGGGTGACGGTTGATTTCCCCGGCCTTGGCGATTAAGTCGTCGGTAGTGTCGCCCTGCGCGGAGAGGACAACTATCACGTCATTTCCCTTGAGGTACGTTTCCGCGATAATCCGGGCGACATTCCGAACCCGTTCGGCGTCCCGTACGGAACTTCCGCCGAATTTCTGAACAATTAAACTCATATGGTGTACCTTCTTCGTTTTCAGTCTCGCCCGTGCGGGCGTCATTTTATCTTACGCGTCACGACAGGGCGCGGATACAGGCTAACACCTTACGTGTCACGACAGGGCGCGGATACAGGCTAACACGTTCAAGTCCTTGGCGCGTTCGGCGGCCTCCGCCCCGCTGATACACTCCGTCAGGAACGATGTCTCTTGGTCCTCGCGCAAGGCCTCGACTTCCCCGAACGCCCGCAAGGCGTCATTGAGACTGCCGTCAATGCGGAAATAGTGGCGTGTCGCCAGTTCGGCGGGGTCACGGAATCCGGTGGTGTCGGGCGACCATTGCACCGTCCACTGTTGCGAAGTCAGACACTCCATCACGTCGGCGACACACGCCGACGCCGTGGGGAGTTCGCCCGCGCCGCGCCCGTAGAACATCACTTCCCCGGTTGCGTTGCCGCGTACAATGATTGCGTTGAAAACGTCCTCGACATTCGCCACGGGCAAAGTCTCCGGTATCAGGTGCGGCGCGACATAGGCCGTGTGACCGTTCGGCAGACGGACGGCGCGCCCCAGAAGTTTGATACGGTAGCCGCCGCGCCGCGCTATCCGCACATCGCGCAGTGTGATTCCGCGGATACCCGCCATTGGCACGGCGGACGGGTTCACCTGATGTCCGAAAGCCAAATCCGCTAAGATACAGATTTTGCGTCCGGCGTCGAGACCGTCCACGTCGGCGGTCGGGTCGGCCTCTGCGTAACCGTGGCGTTGCGCCTCGGCTAAGGCACTGTCAAAGGAAGCGCCATTCCGTACCATGCGCGTCAGAATATAGTTGCTTGTGCCGTTGAGAATGCCGTAAATTTCTTCAATGTGGTTCGCGGACATGCACTCGGTCAGCGGGTGCAGAATCGGAATGCCGCCGCCGACACTCGCTTCAAACAGATAGTGTACGCGGCGTTCACGGGCAAGCTCCAAGAGTTCACAGCCCTTTTCGGCGACAAGCTGTTTATTCGCCGTGACGACGTGTTTTCCGGCTGACAAGGCGCGTTTCGTGTACTCGTAGGCCGCGCCGACACCGCCGATAGTCTCGACGACCACCTGAATTTCGGGGTCCTGTTCGATGTCCCGGAAATCGTCGGTCATGCGGGAACGGTAGGGGCAGTCCCGGAAATGCCGGACAAGTATCTTTTTGACGTTCAGGACTTCGCCCAATTTTTTCCGGATTTCCCCGGCGTTGTTCTCAATGACCTTGGCGACGCCGCTTCCGACTGTGCCATAGCCCATAATCGCTGTGTGTATCATGCTGTTGAACGCTTCCTTTCCCGTCGATGACGCTTTCCTAGCGCGTTCCTCATCCTACCACATTTTCCGCGCCGATACAACAGGGCGGACACATTTTTTTTGTAGGAAACGGGGAACAGTGTCACATTCTGTCCTCGTCGACACTCACGGACGCATAGCCGCCCGTTCGCGGGAAAGTTCCATGTATAACTTTGTGGCGCTCCAAGCGCGGTTGTGACGCGTCAGAACCGCTTTCAGACACGTTTCGCCCGCTCCGGCGTTCGACAACGCCGGGAGTAACGCGTCCAAGTCCTCATCCAGCCCGCACAATACCGCCATGCGTCCGGGAATCGCGCCGCCGACGGCTTGCGCGGACGCTTCCTCCTCCAGTCCCGCCAGTACCGACAATGTTTTCCCGTAATCGGTTTTGGCGACGGGAATCAGTTCGGCGTGGAACGGTTCCAGCGCGGCTTGTACCGCTAAAATGCTCCGCAAGTCCTCGAAGCCGAACAGCAACACCTTTTTGTCGACACTTTCCGCGTTTTCCATACAGATTTCCTCAATTCTTTCCGATTTCTGTCACGTCCAACGGCTTACCGTTCAGGGCGGCATAGGCCAGCCGTTCGCCCTCGTAGCACAGTTTCAGGGAGAAAAACGGGGCGTCCTCCTCCAAGAGCCGCAGAAACAGCGTGTCACCCGCCCACATCGGCAGGGATAACAGGTCTTGTTTCCGAATCCACGCTAACTCGCCCTCGTCGCAGGGTTGCGGCGTCCCCGTCCAGCCCGACGCCGTGAACAGGTGCATTAACTCGGCGGGCCAGCGGTCGGACACAAAAGTCACAATGCCCCGGTAACGGTACTCTGTGAGTGTGAGGCCGGTTTCCTCGAAAGTCTCCCGTAACAGGCATTCTTCGGGGCTTTCGCCGTCCTCGAACTTGCCGCCGACGCCTACCCATTTGTCATGGTTGACATCGTTTTCCTTCTTGACGCGGTGCAACATCAAATAAGCGTCCCCGCGTTCCAGATAACAAAGCGTCGTATTTAACATCATAGCGCGGCCTCCGTGATTTCGGCGTGAATGTCCTCCACACGGCGCGGGATTTGGGCGTGAATATCCGCCACGCGGCGCAGGATTTCGGCGTGAATGTCCTCCACGGGACGCAGTTCCCCGGCGCGTGTACACTCGACAACGTGCCAGTGAAAACGCGCCGCGCAGTAGTCGGCGGCCTCGCGTGACCGCGCCTGATAGTCTCTGTCGCGCTCGTGGATATCGGACGCGCCGCCGCGTCCGCGCAACAGTCGGAGACTGACGGCGGGGTCGACGCGCAGATAGAACACGATATCCGGCGCGGGCAGTCCAAGTAAATGGTACTCGTACGCAAAGAGCCAGTCAAGGAACATGTCCCAGTGTTCGCGGGGCAGTTTGGAACACTGGTGGACGGCGTTGGACGTGGTATAGCGGTCGGCGACAACGGTGCCGCCGTCGCGGAGGAACGCGCCCCAGTCGCGCTTGTAACTCGCGTAGCGGTCGACGGCGTAGAAGCTGGACGCGGCGTAGGCGTTCACGTCGCCGGGACTTGTCCCGAACGCGCCCGAAAGGTACATCCGCACCAGTGCCGACGAATCGCTGTCATAGTCCGGGAACGATATCCGCCGGACAGGCGTCCCCCGTTCCGACAAGGCTTGTGTCAGTAAAGCCGATTGTGTCGCCTTGCCGCTACCGTCGAGGCCTTCCAGCACGAACAATTTCCCCATTAGGCGGCCTCCGTGCGGCAGACCTTGACGCCCGCCAGCGTCATGGCGAACAGGAACCAGTACACAACCTGAATGCGCGGGTAATGCCACGGATAATCCGCCATGCCACAGAGTGTGATTCCGCAGAGACCCGACGCCGCCGCGCAGGTAATGACTTTGGCGGAACCGTCGGCGGCGTCGTGAACCGCACGGAAGCCGCGTTTAATCGTGGCGAAAATCGACGCCAGAAACGCCGCGACGCCTAACAGCCCGGTTTCAATGGCGACTTGCAGATATAAATTGTGTGCGTGTACGAACGGCGCGGAACCGTGGTAGAGCCGGAAATCTTTGATATACTGCCGCACCACGTCGGAACCCAGTCCGGCACCGCGCAGGGGGTCACGCTGAATCAGATTCAAGGCGGCCTCGTAGAGCGGGAAACGACTGGAAGTCGTGGTATCGTTGAAGTTGGTGATAGTCAGAATCCGCGTCCAGACGGCGGAGGGCAGAAACGGAATTGCCACGACACAAAGCGCAATCAGGGCGGGAATGAGTGTCGGGCGGAGGAACAGGACGATAAGCCCCACCGACAGCGCGAAGCCCACCCATCCGGCGCGGGAATAGGTCATGAGGAGTGCCGCCACGCCCACGGTAAACACTCCGGCGGCGACAACTTTGCCGTGTTTCCTGTCCGAACATATCACGAGCGCGAGTACCAGCGGCAGAAGCATTACTAAAAATTCGCCGAACGTGTTGGGGTTGTCGAAATAAGACTGTACGCGTCCGGGCATATCGGGATTGAGTTTCGCGTCGACATAGGCGATATTGACCTTGACGCCCTGAATGCGCTGTACGACGCCGTACACGGACGAGACCGCCACGCAGAATGTCGCCCCGGCGCAGAGGCGTTTCAAGTCGGAGACATTGCGTGTCGCGCTGACAGTCACGAGCAGGCACACGACCGCCGCCAGATGATAGCCCAGAAACCGCCACGACAAGTCGGGTCTGTAGGACAGCGGCGCGGCAAGCACCATCAGGAAGAAGAACACGACCGGATAAAAGCCGATATCCGGGATATCTAAGCGGAAAGACTGTTGCCGCATAGCCCCGGCGTGGAACAGCACAAGCAGGAACGCGAACACAAGTAAACTCCACGCGTTGTCCCAGTAGGCGAAGGGAATCACCCACAGAAACATGATGAACCAGCTTTCGGCGATTGCGGTACCCTCGCCGAGTTCAAAGGCCAGTCGGGCAAAGAAACTATCCTCGAAAGTGGCTTGCCACGCCTCATACCAGTGATGAAGCAGGTTTCCGGGGAACGTGACAACCGCCGTCAGAAACTGACAAAAGCGGCTTGTCTGCCAGTTTGCGGACAAGTTCCCCTCGCGGGACAGCGCCGACACAATCCGGCTTTCGGACGCCTGTCCGGCGCACCAGTTGCCGAAGGCGTACAGAATCCGCCGCGCCGTACTCTGTCCGTACGCCTCTTGCAACATCAGCCAGAGACGGTATAACAGACTTTCTTTCCAAAGTGTCATGAAATGTTGTTCTCCTTACATCCGATTTTTGAGCCGGTACAACAGCGTCAGCAGTCCGAACAGATTATGACGCACCAGAAACGCGACCATAGCTTTATTGCGTCCCATGCCCACGGGCTTGTATTGCCGGATTGCCTCCCGCATGTCGGGACGCCGGCAGAGTAATTCCACGGTGTCCTGACGCTCCCAGAAAGATTTCTCGACACCCGGCGCGTACTCGTTGCCAATGGCTATCAACAGATTTGCCCAGCGGGTATTATTGCGCCAGTGCGGACACTCTTTGTGAAACTCGTATGTCCTGTCCAGTTCCTCCTTGGCCTCCATGTAGCGGTCAAGGACTTGCATAATATTTTTCATATAGTGCCGTGTCGCCGACGCGGGATTCTGCCAGTAGCGGTACAGGGGCGTCTCCGTGACGGCAAGTCGGCGGTTGGGCTTTTCGGCGCTGAAGTATTCCAGAAGGAACAATTCATCTTCCAGATAGGGGCCGTCGAAATGCGCTCCGCTCCGCTGAATCTGTTCATTCTGGAACAGAAACCGCCAGATGAAACCATTCATCAGCGGGGCGCGTAAGCGTTCCCCGAACAGCGGCACAACGAACCGTTCCCGGATTTCGTCGTAGCCGTACACGCCAGACGGCAACAGGGTTTCGATAGTCTCCGCGCCGTGCGGCGTGACGTTCCAATGGGCGCACCCGGCACTGTCCGCGCCGCTCTCGGCGCACAGATTCCAGAGTGTTTCCAATGTTTCCGGGACATAGCGGTCGTCGGCGTCGAGAAAGGCGATATAGCGTCCCCGCGCCTCTTTCAGACCCCGGTTCCGTGCGGCGCTGACGCCCATATTGCGGGGCTGTGCGATAACCCGGATACGTGTATCTTGGGCGGCGTACTGTTCGCACAGGGCGCGGGAATTGTCCGTGGAACCGTCGTCAATCAAGAGCAGTTCCCAGTCGGACATTGTCTGTTTGCGCACACTCTCCACGCACTCCGGCAACAGGGTTTCCCCCTGATACACCGGCACTATGACAGAAATCACGGGCATGAAACATCCCTCTTTCGTGTTAGTTTCGCCTTACGGCGGGGCGACAGGGACGCGTTAGGTCACAAAATCCGGCGACCCATGTCGCGGGTCGCCGGACGAACTCATGACGGCCTGTCCGCTTCCTGCGCGGGGTGGTACGTCGATACCATTTCCATGAGCAGACGACGGATTTCCACGCCGTCCACGTTCTCATACGCCGCGTCCATGAGCGTCCGCAACTGCTCAAAAAAGCTGTCCATCTCGAATTGAATCGGGCGGCTGATAAAAATAAGGTTGTTCTGCGTGGTGCGTAACCCCTCTTCCGCCATCAACATTTCCTCATAGAGTTTTTCGCCGGGGCGGAGGCCGGTATACTCAATCTTGATATCGACATCCGGGCGGTAGCCGGACAGCCGAATCAGATTCCGCGCCAGCGTGTCAATTTTGACGGGACTGCCCAAGTCCAGCACAAAGATTTCCCCGCCGTTGGCGTACGTACCCGCCAGCAGTACCAGACTGACCGCCTCCGGAATCGTCATGAAATAGCGGATAATGTCGGGGTGCGTGACCTTGACGGGGCCGCCCTTCTCGATTTGCTCCTTGAAAATCGGGACTACCGAGCCGTTACTGCCTAAGACATTCCCGAAGCGTACCGCGACATATTCCGTCTGCGCGTGGCGTAAGGCCTCTGACATGTCGGGGAGACCGTGTTCGGCGGTTTCGGCGTGGGTAAAGAGGCGGGGCAAGTCCGCGGCGCGTCCGGCCTTTATTTTGGCGTCGAAACTCTGGATAATCATCTCACAGAGGCGCTTACTGGCTCCCATGACGTTAGTCGGGTTCACGGCCTTGTCGGTGGAAATCAGCACGAAGCGCTTGCACCCGTACAACATCGCCGCGTAGGCGGTCTTATACGTGCCGATTGTGTTATTCTTGACGGCCTCACAGGGACTGTCCTCCATGAGCGGGACATGTTTGTGTGCGGCGGCGTGGTAGACGACTTCCGGGCGGTACTCCGCGAACAGTGCGCAAAGTTTCCGGCTGTCCCGCACGGAACCAATCAACACTTCCAAGTCAAGGTCTGGATACTTTTCCAGAAGTTCCAACTGCAAGGCGTAGGCGTTATTCTCGTAGATGTCGAAGATAATCAGTTTTCCGGGCTGATGTCCGGCAATCTGGCGGCAAAGTTCGCTCCCGATGGAACCGCCGCCGCCCGTGACCAGAATTGTTTTCCCTTTCAGGAAGTGGAACACGTCGTCGAGGTCAACCCGAATCGGCGGACGCCCTAACAAGTCCTCCGTGGAGATATCCCGCATGGCGCTGACGGTCACATCTCCCTGCACAATTTGATAAATCCCCGGCAGTTGCTTGACCTTGCACCCGGTTTCCATGCAAATGTCGAGCAGTTCCTTCCTCTGCGACACGGTAGCGCTCGGAATCGTGATGAATATTTTCCGAATGCCGTACTTGACCACATTCGCCGAAATGGTGTCACGGCCTCCGGCTATCGGCACGCCCTCAATGAAACGCCCCCACTTGTCGGGGTCGTCGTCGATGATACACACCACCCGGTTGACGGGTTCCACGTCGTCCCAATCGTTCTCGGCGGCTCCATTCTGGTTGATGTCCCGAAGTATCATCTGTCCGGCCTTGCCCGCGCCCACTAACATTATCGGCTCATAGCGCGCTATGTTTGTTTTCAGGTGCCGCCGCTCCATCATCAGGAAGCGGTAACTGAACCGGATACTCAGCGTGAAAACCAAGTGCAGCAGCGCCCCCCAGACATAGTAAGACAGCGGCATTTTGACGCTGAAAATTAGCACCGTCCAGCAGAGTTGAATGAGAATCATAATCCCGGCGGCAAGCAATATTCTCATCAGCTCCACGTAACTGGCGAAGCGCCAAACGCTGTTGTAGAGCTTGAAAGCCCAGAATACCGTGATACAGCACAGCGCGTACGGGCCGATTGAGTATACCCAAGTATCCAGATACAGCGCCGGAATCCCGGATAAGTTCATGTCGAAGCGCAGAAGCAAGGCTAAAAAATAGGAGAGACAGACCGCGAGAGCGTCATAACACATCAGCAGGGCGGCGACTCCCTGCCAGCGCTTAAAGTGTTTTGCAAGGCTCCATGACCAACGTTTTGGCTCTCTCCCGGTCTTTGGATATTTCATCATATGTTCATCCCTTTGTAGTCGTCAGAATGGGCGGGAAAATTTCCGTCACGGGAAAATTGTTTCTTTGTCAGAAAGATGAATTGATTATATCACCGATTGCCCGCGAATGCAAGCACGGAATTTTACAGTTATGTTTCAAAAAAACAACCGGGGGAGGAAAAAGTATCCTCTCCCGGCTGGCTCACTGCCAGTATACAACGTCGGTCTCTTTGGGGTTCGCGCCGTACTCGTTCGCGCCCGGCTGACTATCCAGACACAAAAAGACAATCAGCACAATGGCCGTCAGCGGAAAGAGGCCTAACAGGAACCATAAGCCCGTCCGGCCTGTGTCGTGCAGACGCCGGAATATCAGCGCAAGCGACGGCACCAAGACCGCCAGCGTGAACAGCGTATTGAGCACGTACACCAGACGCGGCCCCCCGATGGGCGTCGCCACAAACGAAATCGCCAGCGACACCAGAAATATGAACAGTACATAGTACCAGTATTCACTGCGGCTTGCTCTCCCGTTGAAATCGGCGTACTTGTTGAACGCCGTCCGTACGGATTCCTGAAAGCTCATATGTTCATCTCCCACAATAAGGCCTCAAATGCCGATTCTTACGTATGAAAAGGCTCATAATGTCCCCGGCACTGATGAATTGTGATTTTCTCGTCCGATACGTGGTAAACTAAGCGATTGACCCCATCAATGCGGCGGCTCCATAATCCGGTCAGATTTTCCCGTAACGCTTCCGGTTTTCCAATGCCGTCAAAGGGATTGCGCCGGATATCTTGTAGAAGGATATTAATCCGTTTCAGGGTTTTGCGGTCTTGCCCCTGCCAAAACAGATATTCCTCAAAACCGCGTTCCGTAAACGAAATCTCAACGCCCATCCGCCATTCTCTCCAGTTCCTCCATAGTCTTTACGACAATTTTGCCCTCTTTGGCCTGTTGGATGCTTTCCTGAATGGCTTTCAAGTTGCTTTCGCTGTAAAAGGGGTCGGCGTAAATGGCAAAGGGAATTTTGCCCTGTAACAAAGTCTGACGCACAAAGAGATTGACCGCACTCGTCATATTTAGCCCCATATCCTGAAAAACCATTTCCGCACGCTCTTTCAAGTCCGGGTCCATCTGGATATTCACGCTGACCGTCTCTGACATTCAAATCACCTCGTGTTTGTTGGGGTAACAGGCCGGAGTTTCCCCCGGCCTGTTGGTTACGGGTTTCCACCCACCCGCCCATACGGGCGGGACATGCGCTTAACCGAAGTAGCGTTTCAGCAGACCCGCATTTCAACCCACCCGCCCATACAGGGCGGGACATAACATCAGCCGAAATAGCGTTTCAATAAACCCGCGAAGGCCTTGCCGTGACGAGCCTCGTCACGCGCCATTTCGTGTACGGTGTCATGGATGGCGTCGAGATTCAGCGCCTTGGCACGCTTGGCAAGGTCAGTCTTGCCGGCAGTCGCGCCGTTTTCGGCGTCCACGCGCATTTCCAGATTTTTCTTGGTGCTGTCCGTCACGACCTCGCCGAGCAGTTCGGCGAATTTCGCGGCGTGTTCGGCCTCCTCCAGCGCGGCGCGGCGCCAGTATTCGCCGATTTCGGGATAGCCTTCCCGGTACGCGACACGGCTCATGGCAAGATACATGCCCACTTCCGAACACTCGCCCGTAAAGTTGGCGCGCAAATCCTGAATAATATCATCGGGTGCGCCCTGCGCCACGCCGACAACGTGTTCAGCGGCCCAGACCATTTCCCCGGCCTGCTCCGTGAACTTCGACGCGGGAGCCTTGCACTGCGGACACTTCTCCGGCGGGTTCTCGCCTTCGTACACGTAGCCGCATACGGAACATACCCATTTCTTCATAATTAGTTCCTCCTAAACTGTAAAAATCCCCTCATGTATCTATTATGATACAGTCCCCGCGCATTCTGTGCGGAAGCGCGGGACACCGTAACATGCTATAAGATATCAGAAAAGGCGCGAATTGTCAAGGGACAGTCTTTTACTGCTGTTCGGCAAGCGCTTTGGCCTCGGCAATGGCCTTTTCCTGCGCGGCGGGGGGGCAGTCCTCGTATCTTACAAAATGGAATGTGAAACTGCCGCGGCTTTGCGTCATGGAACGCAAGTCGATGGCGTAGGAACCCATTTCCGCCATGGGGACTTCGGCGGAAATCACCTGACTGCCGTCGCCAGTCGGGTCCATGCCCATGACGCGTCCGCGACGCTTGTTCAGGTCGCCGATAACGTCGCCCATATAGTTGTCGGGTACGGTCACTTTGAGTTCGCCCACGGGTTCGAGCAGTACGGGATTTGCTTCCGGCATACCGGCCTTGTAGGCCAGTTGGGCGGCGGTCTTGAAGGCGATTTCGGACGAGTCGACGGGGTGATAGGAGCCGTCGTACAGCACCGCTTTGAGGTTCACGACCGGGTAGCCCGCTAACGGGCCGTGTACGCAAGCCTCGCGCAGACCCTTTTCGACAGCCGGGAAAAAGTTCTTGGGCACGGAGCCGCCGAACACTTCTTCCGCGAATACCATATCTTCCTCTTCGGGATTGGGTTCAAAGCGAATCCACACATCACCGAATTGACCACTGCCGCCGGTCTGTTTCTTATGGCGTCCCTGCTTCTGCACGGTCTTGCGGATTTTCTCGCGGTACGGCACACGTGTCGGCTTGAGTTCCGCTTCGACGTTGAAGCGGCTTTTCAGCTTGCTGACAAGTACATCAATCTGCATGTCGCCCGAACCGGACAATACCATCTGGTGTGTTTCGACATTGCTTCCCACGGTAAAGGTCGGGTCTTCCTCGTTGAGACGCGCAAGGCCTTGGGAAATTTTGTCCTCCTGACCTCTGGTTTTCGGCACGATTGCCACGGAATAGCACGGCTCCGCGAACGGAATCGGCGCAAGCGTGACAGGCGCTTTCGCGTCGGAAAGGGTGTCGCCGGTCTTGACTTTGTCCATCTTGCCAATTGCGCCGATGTCGCCGCAGACAAGTTCCTTGATTTCGCTGGACTTCTTGCCGCGCATGGAGTACAGGCGGCCTAACTTCTCGGTGGAACCCGTACGGGAGTTGTAGAGCGGCATATCGGGCGTAATCGTGCCGGACAGCACTTTTACAAAGGAGTATTTGCCGTACTGGTCGGAGAGCGTCTTAAAGACAAACGCCACGGGCGCGCCGTCGGGCGTGACGGTGAACGCGTCGCCGGATTCGGTTTTCGGCGCGGGGCCTTCCATGGGATTGGGTGCCAAATGCGCGATAGTGTCCAACAAAGTTGTAGTGCCGGTGCCGTTGACAGCCGAGCCGAACAGAGCCGGATATAAGGCATGTTCGCGTACAGCCTGCCGTAAGCCCTGTTTCATCTCGTCGGGCGACAGGTCGCCGGTGTCGAAAAACTTCTCCATGAGTTCTTCACTGGTACCGGCGGCGGCCTCTTTCAGTTCGTCCTCCGACGACGCCACCAAATCCGCGATAGACGCCGGGACATTCTTCCCGTCGGGCGCGGCGTACGGAATAATACTGTTGCCGAAACGGGCGCGGAGTGCTTCCAGCGTGGCGGCGGGGTCGCTGTTGTCCTCGTCAATGCGGGAGATATACACAAAGCGCGGAATCTGCCGTTCCTCACAGTATTTCCACGCCTTCTCGACGCCCACGGACACGCCGTCTTTCGCGGCACACACAATAATGGCGGCGTCGGCGGCGCTCAACGCTTCCATGACCTCTCCCGCGAAGTCGAACGCGCCGGGGGCGTCCAGTACGTTAATCCGGCAACCCTGATAATCAATCGGGGCCACCGCCGTGGACAGCGAAATCTGCCGCTTGACTTCCTCCGGGTCGGAGTCGCAGACGGTATTGCCGTCGGCGGCGCGTCCCATGCGGTCGATGGTCTTGGTCATGTAGAGCATACTTTCGGCGAGTGCGGTTTTGCCGCTCCCGCTATGCCCCAGCAGACAGACATTTCGGATGTCCTTGACAGAATAGCTCATTTTTCCTACTCTCCTTATGCTTGTGTTGGCTATACGGATTTCAACCCACCCGCCCCATACAGGGCGGGACTTCCCGATTTATTTATTTCAACCCACCCCCTACAGGGCGGGACAGTAACAAAGATAACAGAAACGCGGGAAAATGTCAAGGAAAAATCAATCCTCGTCCACAATGGGCAGATATCGCACCTCGACGCCGCGTTTCAGGGCGTACTCAATGGTATACCGTGTACCGCCGGGGGTACCGTCGTAGGCCGCCAGCAACAGCGACGCGTGGTCGACAAGATATCGGTCACGTTGTAGCATACATGTCGGCGTGTACGACGGCGACACGGCTACCGCGTCGTCACAGCCCCGCAAGAGTTCCGCGTACTGGATACGCTTTCCGGTACGCCAACGGTCGGCGTGTCCGGTGTAGGGCAAGGCCGCTTCGAGTGTCACGCCGTCGCGGATACGCTTCAGGCTCTGGACTTCCTCGCAGAAGTAAAGGTCACAGCCTTGCGCCATGCCGCACAGAAAGTGCCGGAAGCCCTCATCGTACGCCGTCCGCAGGGCGTCGGCGATTCTCCGGCGCAGTGCCGCACAGCGTACGTCCTGTTCATTGTCGCCCCACGGCAGTTTCCCCGGACGATGTCCGGTGAAAGCACATGTTTCCTGTCTCGCCGCCATGCCGTCACTCCTTCCCGGCGTCGCGCCGGACAACAGTCGTACGCCTCCCGAACGCGCCCATACCGATTTCGGCACGCGCCGGGACACTGGCGCGGCGCAGGTTCTCACAGCTCATGAAAGCCCAGTCCCCGACACGCCCCACGCCGTCGGGTAGCCGGACATGTGACAGGCGCTCGCAGAACTGAAACGCGAAGTCTCCGATTTCCGCCACGCTTCCCGGAAGCCGTAACTCTGACAAATTTTTGCAGAACTGGAACGCGAAATCCCCGATTTGCGTCACACTGTCGGGAATCGTGACGCTTTCCAGACTTTCACAGAACGCGAACGCGGAATTACCAATTGCCGTCACGCCGCCGGGGATACAAACTTCTTTCAGGCTCTTACAGAAGGCAAACGTAAAATCTCCGATTTCGGTCACGCCGCCGGGAATCGTGACACTTGACAGCGCGTGGCAGTCGCGGAACGCCCAGCCGCCGATTCCCGTCACACTCGCCGGAATCCGTACATGTTCCAGCGCCGCACAGCCCTGAAACGCCGCCCCGCCAATAAACGTCAGCCCGTCCGGGAGTTCGACACGTTCCAGCGCGGCGCAGTCCTGAAACGCACAGCCCCCGATTTGCGACACACTCCCCGGAATCCGTACGCTTTTGAGATATTTGTGACCGTAGAACGCCAACAGCCCCACGCCCGTCACGCCGTCCCGGATAACAAGGGACGTGACATTTTCCGCGCCCCACGGTACGCCGGACATACTGTCGACCGTGCCGACGCCCGAAAGCGTCAGCGTTCCGGCGCTGTCGAGCGTCCACGACAAGCCCTCCGCCGTCCCCGACGCCGTGACGGGCTTTTGTTTGCGCATACGCTGGAAAAGTTTCAATTGCGGCACGTCGTCCATCAGTTCACTCCTTGTCTGAACCTCCAAAAAGCCTTTTCAGCCATCCCTTTTTTGTTGCTCTTTTTCGGACACGCTGAGTTTCTTGCTCTTTTGCGGTTGTTTCAATAGGCGGCTCCACTTCTTGCGTAGGTGCTGAATCCCATATTGTCCACGCATTGTCTGAGCTTGTTTCAATAGACGGCTCCACTTTTCGCGTAGGTGCTGGTCGCCTTGTAACCTCCACAAGTTTACTAAAGGCATTCTCTGCAATTTTAGCTGTTGTCGGAATATTGACACTCTTCAGATGATAGCAACCAGAGAAAGCCTTGTTTCCAACGGAAGTCACACTATCAGGAATTTCTATGCTTGTTAGATGGGAGCAACCAGAGAAAACCTCGTTCCCAATGGAAGTTACACTATCAGGAATTTTTATGCTTGTTAGATGAGAGCAATTAGAGAATGCCCCATTTCCAATAGAAGTTACACTGGCAGGGATGTGTATATTTGTCAAACTATTGCAACCAGAAAAAGCGTCTGCTCCAATAGACGTTACACTATCAGAAATGATTACACTTTCGATATTATAGCAATGTTTGAACGCATCTTTACCCACAGAAGTTACACCATGTTTAATAACGACAGACCGAATAACTCCCGAACGATATACCCACGGAGAGTTCATAGGTTCATCGTGAGGTGTGCTATACCTATAATTTCCCATTGTCCCTTGACCGGAGATGGTCATAACACCCTTTGAATCTAATTCCCATGTGCAATCTCCCGTGTGACCTAATTCCATGATTGCATACTTAGAAGGCAGTTTTCGTTTAGGCTGTGGTGTGGGCGCAGGTCGTGGCTTGGGCATTGTTTTTTTGGGAGGCGCTACGGATTGCGGTGGGGATTTGGACGGCTGATGGCGTGTGACAGCAGTATGTTGGTCAAAAGTGTACATGTCTGCGACAGTCTTGGTGGGAATGCTGATATGTGTCAATTTGTCGCAATTATGGAATGCCCATTTACCAATTCGCCTCATGCTGTCAGGAATTTGGACGCTTGTTAGACTATGGAAACCGCAAAACGCCCATTTGCCAATTTTTGTCACGCCATTTTGGATAATTAAAGAATAAACCTCGTCTGAACTACATGGAATGCTACTTATTGTCCCGTAACCAGAGATTGTTAAAACGCCATTGCTGTCCAGCGTCCATGTACAGTCTCCCGTGTGGCCTGAATCAATGATTGCAGGTTTGGGCGGTTGTTTTGGGTTTTGGTTGTTTAGATTGTAGCGCGGTTTTTGTTGTTGTATAGGTGTCGATTTCGGCGCAGGCTTAGGATTTGGCGGGGGTATGGGCTTAGGTTGCGGCGTAGATTTTGGCGGTTTTTTCCGCATTACAGTTGTACTCCAGTCGAATGCGTCTGGGTGAAAATGCGTATTTTCCGAAATACTCACATTACGCAGTTTGCGACACCACTTAAAAGCATATTGTCCGATTGAGATTACACTATCTGGAATACTTACGCTTTTCAAATTTGGACAACCCTTGAAAGCGCTATCTCCAATAGATGTAATACCATCATTGATTATGACAGACAGAATGTCCCCTGAATACTGTTGCCAAGGAGCATTATTATACCGATACGCCTTTATTGCCCCTCTACCAGAAATGATTAATTTTCCGTTATCCAGTCTCCATGTCACATTTCTGTCATTCCCTGATTGTTTGATTGTAGGCGTGGGCGGCGGCGTTGGGGTGGGCGGCAAAATAGGTTGATTAGATGTTTTCTCCCGTATTACGGTTGTACTCTGGTCGAATGCGTCCGGGTCAATCTTTGCCTGTTGGGGGACGACTACTTCTTTCAGGCTATCGCAACCGTGGAAAGCATGAAATCCGATAGAAGTTACGCTGTCGGGAATTGTCACGCTTGTCAGGCTGTTGCAAAACAGGAAAGCGCAATCTCTGATAGAAGTCACACTATCTGGAATTGTTACATCTGTTAGAGTTGAGCAGTCACTGAAAGCAGAATCCCCGATAGAAGTTACACCGTGTTTAATAACTACATCTTCAACGCTTTTATTGTAATGCCAGTATGGGGGGCGGTTATTCAAAAATATATGGCTAAAACGTCCCGTTGCCCCCTGTCCATAGATTGTAAGAACACGATTGCAGTCCCATGTCCATATACAATCTCCTGTAATGCCTGAATCAATGATAATTCCATTAGGCTTAGGCGGCGTCAGTGTAACAGGTCGTTTCGATGGGTCTTTTGCCTTGGGCGGTTTAGACGGCTCTACTTTCGGCGGTGTTGGCGGTTCTGCTTCCGCTTGTTTGGATGGTGCTGGCGGTTCCACTTCCAGTCCGTAAACCGCTTGCAGTGCCGTCATGAGATATTCCACTCTTTCATGTGTAAGAGTTAAATAATCATCCCCAAGCCAGCCACGGCTTTTCACTATAGCGCGTACGCGCTCATAGTCGTTGCCGCTTTCGGACACCTTGCGCAGTTCCCGCAAAAGTCCCGCGTCTGACATTTGCCGCAAGACGTTTTCATCCCGTTTCAGTCCCGGCGCAAGGTCTTTCAGAATGGCAGACATGCGGGGCGGTTCCTCAAATATCCCCGCGCCGAATTTCTGACGCATATATAAGAGGACGCTTTGCAGGTCTTTGGGGTCGTAGTCCATTGAATCACCTCTGTTCCAAGTCCGGCAGGCCGTCGCGGCTAAGCGCGGCATTAGTATAGGCGGGGTCGTACGTGACTTCCTGTCCGAACCAGTCCGGCGCGGCGAACGCTTGCGCGGCGGCCTCCGTGGGGAACTCCACCTCCGCAAGCATTAACGGCGCGAGCGCTTCCCGGAAAATGTCCAGTTCTACCGTGTACGCCCCCAGCGGGACACGGTAGCGGTCTTTGACCACGGACGCGCCATCGGCTTTCGACAAAAGGCGGGTGTAGGCGTCCGGGGTCAAGTCGAGTTCCAATTCGTCTCTTGACAGCAGTCCGCGCCCCTTGCAGGTCAAGATGTAGCGTTCCCCGGCGCGGCGAACCCGGATAACCGGGTCCGTCGAAATATACGCCTGTTCCATGCGGACACATGGATACTGTTCCAGCGCGTCGGGGAGACGCGATATCAAAAATTTGCGTTCGATTTCCATAGTTTGTTTGTTTCACCCCAGCCGCCCCGCGTGGGGCGGGACTTTGTTTCAAAACGTTATCGCAGTCCGCGGACAATGGGGCGGTCGGTTTCGGATTCGCGCTGGATAGTCCGCCACGCCGCCACGAACATCAGCAGGACGAATATCACGAACAGTCCGGTAGCGAAGGCCGTGCCGGACATGGCACAGGCGTCATAGACGCCGTGCAGAACGACGGCTATCAGGTAGCCCGCCCACAGACTGAACAGGGCGCTGACATGGTGTCCGCGATTTTCACGGAGGCGCGCCCGTCCGTAGTACATGCCCATAAAGACCGAGAAAGACAGGTGTCCGGGAATGGCGAGTAATGCGCGGGGGAGTGCCACGGACAGCCCGTAGCCGAAAATATAGTAGACGTTCTCGAAGGCCGCGAACCCCAGCGACACAAACGCCGAATACACAACGCCGTCGAAGCGGTAATTAAAGGCGGGATGATTCCAAGTACGGTGTTTGAGGAAGAAGAACTTGACGCCTTCCTCCACGACGGCGACGACCAAAAACGCCAACAGGATAGTATACAAGGGGTCGCCCTGATAGAGAAACTGTTTCAGTATCCACTCTCCGAGGCCTTCCAGAAAGCTGGCAATCAGCGCCGCCACGACGCCGGAGAGTATCAGCAGGAACAGCAGGCCGGGGGGTTCGGGTTCCACCACGTCGTGACAGTAGATGTAGTGGAGCAGGAACGCGGCGGGGAGAATGGCGGCAACAATGTAAATCAGCGCCACCGGCAGAACCGGCGATAGCGGGGGCAGTGTGAAAAACAAAAGTGTCTCCTTTCGGCGCTCAGACTTTATCCGAGCGCGATTCGAGCGTGACGCGGAAGTGTGGATTTTCGGCGGCGGCGTCGCGCAGGACGGAAATCAGTGTCCGGGCGTAACCGCCCAAGGCTTCCTCCAGCCGTCCGGGGTGCAGAAGGCGGAGTTCGGTATCCATTTTGGATTCCGTGAGGCAGTCGTAGAGCGCGTCGAGATTGCGTCCGTACCATGTGGGCAGGTTCAGGGCACGGATTAAGGCGTCGTGCAGTTCGTCGCGGTTGTGGATGTTGCCGCCCTCCATGACAGTAATCATCATCATGTTATGTCCTCCTGTTTCTGACGTTCACGGCGTCCCGTAAAGAAGCGTGAACGTGTTGTAATGGTCGCCGGTGTAGTAAATCAGGCCGTCGCCGGAAAATACAAGGCGTTCCGCGCCGCGGCTTTTCGCGCCTAACGTGTTGATGTCGCACTCGTGATATGACCTGTCAGCGGGGAGAAGTTTTTCGTAATTGCCGAACCGGTCGCCGCCGATACACTTGCCGGGGGCGTACGGTTCCAGAGAACCGCCGCCCCAGCCAAGCGCTTTGGCCTCTTTTTTTGTGATAAAGTTGCCGGGGAGGTGTCCGAATACGTGCAGGTAGAGCGCCACGTCGTGTTTAGTGGTATACGCGCCGTCCTCCGTGATTTCGGCGGCGTCGTCCGGGGCGGGTTGTTCGTCCTCGTAGAACGGAACCGGGGGTATTTGTTCCGTCTCGCCGCCGTCGGTATACGTGTCGGGGGCGAACGTCTCCGGCTCGCCGCTGTCAGCGGGGAACACTTCCGGCTCCCAAGGGTCGGCGGACGTGTCGCCGGGGAATGTTTCCGGCTCCCAAGGGTCGTCGGACTCCGCCACGGTATTTTCGGACGCGGCGGCGGCGCGTACCATGTCGAGCAGGTTCGGCGACTCGGTCTGTTGCGTGTCGGGCGTACTCCCGCAGGCCGTCAGCGCGAACAGCGACACCAAAAGCAATAACCATATGCAAAGCCGTTTTTTCATAGGCACACCTCCAATAACGCATGTCGCGCCTATCATAGCACACTTTCCGGGAAAAGAAAAGTCCCGATTGCGTCACACCGTCAGAAACTTTTCCCGCGACTGTTCGGGCGATTCCGCGAACGCCCGGAGAAAGTCGAGCATTTCGGGCGCTTCCTGATTCACCAGTGACATGTACTGTTCCCGGATGTCGTCCAGAAACGCGGCGGTTTCGGGGTGCGCGTCACGGTACGCGGCTTCCCGCGTTTTCCGCAGAAGCAGGAACTCCCACAACAACGATTGATTCCCGCTCCGTAACAACTGCCGTTCGAGTAACATTCTGTGTTCCGCCATGCCCAGCGACAGCGCCAGAAACGCCGCTTTCCGCTCCTGACGCTCTTCCGGCGTCGCCGACAGATACATATTTAAGAGGCCGTCCCACTCCTTTTCGTCCTCACTGTTCCAGTATTCGCCGACTAATTCCAGTTCCGCCGGGTTGAGTTTGTCGAACTCGATTTCCGTCCCGTTCAGGACGTTTTCCGCGACCTGTTTTGTAAGCTGATTCAAACGCGGCTCGGCGTCCTTGCCGTACGCCCACAGAAACGCCTCTACGGCGGCATTGCCGCGCCGTTTCGACACCCGTCCGCCGCTCCATTCCAGCGGATACGGCGGCGTCATGCCTCCGGCGTTCAGGGCTTGTGTCAGACGTTGCCGCACTACGCCCTCGTCAATCAACGCCTCCGCGCCGTACGCTACAAGTTCCTCATTGACGGCGGCGGCGTGTCCGGCGAGGAAAAACGCGATGTCCCGCTTGCGGAGATTCCGGTAGAAGTGCAACAGTCTTTCCGCCGCGAACGAGTCCACGGACAGTACCCCCGTCACGACGACAAGCGTTGTGTCGGGGCGTATCGCCGACAGCAACTCATTTTCAAAGCCGTCAATCGTGGCGAAGAACAGCGGGCCGTTGAACTGATACAGCACAGTATTTTGTATCGGGCGGGCGTGAGGGGTCTTTTTGAGGTCAAAGAAACCCTCGTGACCCTCCATGCAGCCCAGAAAATAACTCGGCTGCGCGGACGCCTCCATGGTAAACGACGCGAACGACAGCACCACGCCCACAAGGACGCCTTCCGCAAGTCCCAGCATTTCCGCCGCGAACGCCGCCGCGAAAATCATAAAATTGGCGCGGTCGAGTTTCCAGAAACGTGCGGCAAGGTCGAACTCTAAAATTGTACCCAGAGACCCGATGACAATGCCCGTCAGCACCGGAACAGGCAGATACGACAGAAGCGGCGTACCGCACAGCAGAAAGAGCGTCATAGTGACGGACGCCGAAACGCTCATCCACTGGCTCCCGACGCCTAATTTGTTGGCGCGGTTGCTCCGCGACAGGCTCCCGATAACCGGACTGCTTCCGAACAGCGCCGCCGCAAGATTGCCTGCGCCGTACGCTAACATTTCGCGTTGTTTGTCGACGCGTTCCCCGTGGTGCCGGGCGAACTCGCCCGTAGATACCAGCGTTTCCGCCGCGATAACCAGCGCCACGGCAAGCGAATCAACAATAATTTCCTCGGTGTGGTGGGACAGGCACGACCATTCCGGCACAATCAGCGGGGGCAGTCCGGCGGGGATACTCCCCACAAGCGCGACGCCGTAGCGGTCAAAGTGAAAGACCGCGTTTGCCGCGATACCCAGTATCATCATGACCACGGACATACTGACTTTCGTCTGACGCCGCCCCGCTAAAATGACCAGTATTGTCACGGCACCCAGCGCGAACGACAGCGCGTGAAAATTCGCGGTTTCGCGGAACAGGTGCGCCAGCAGAACGGGGGCGCGTCCGCGTGTGACGGTGCCGCCGAACAGCCGCGGGAACTGCGTCAAAATGACAACGGTTGCAATGCCCGTCACGCACCCGCCCAATACGGATTCCGACACAAATTTTGAGAATCTCCCGCCGCCCAGTAACCAGAACAGCGTCAGCCACAGTCCGACAAGGCACGTAATGACAGCCATGACGGCGGGGGCGTCTGGACTTCCGGGGGTGACGCCCAATTCGGGCAGAAGTGTCGCCACGAGCGCGGCGGGGGCGGCGTCGACCCCGAACACGATACGCGGCGAACTCGTCAGCAGACTGTACGCCAGCAAGGGCAACAGGGAACCATAGAGGCCGTACTGCGGGGGCAGTCCGGCGACCTGCGCGTAGCCCATGGAAAGCGGTATCGAGAGCAACGCAATAATGACGCCGATTCCGAGGTCACGCACGAGGGCGCGGCGGTCTCGCGTGTGAAACTGTTCCATGTAAAAAGCCTCCTCTCAAATGTACACCCTCTCCCGTTGCCGGGAGAGGGCAACTGTCAGCCGATTTTAGCCGCGAAGGGGTCACACAGGGGGCGGTACTGGTTATCGAACAGCGCGACACGGGCGGCTTGCGCGTTCGGAAACAGTCCGACTTCCACTTTTTCGGCGCTGGCTTGCACGTCCCGGAAATTCACGGACATAAATTGTCCGTTGGCGTCGAAGTACGAGACAGCCACGGTCACGGCGTCCCGGTTGGTCAGCGTAACGGACAGCATTCCGGCGGCTTTATCCGGCGTGACAGCGGTTATCGCGTACGCGCCGGGAGTGGGCGCGGGAGCGGGGTCTTTGGCGGTAAAGTAGCCGGGAGCGTCCGCCGTGTCAATCCGGGCGTATGTGGCGTCAATGTGCGTCTCATCGTACTTTGTCCCGTTGCCGCCGACAAGCGCCGTGGAATTGATAAACATTTCTGTGCTTTCCGTCACGGCGGCGGTCGTGAATTTGTCGGAAACATAGATGGTTTCGAGTTTGGGGTTGCTGGCAAACATATATCTCATGTCCGTAACGTTGGAAGTATCAAAGTTTGACACATCCAGCGTTGTCAGGCGTTGGCAGGCGTTGAACATCGCACGCATATTTTTGGCGTTGGAGGTATCAAAGCCGGACACATCCAGCGACTTCAGCCCCGCGCAGGAACAGAACATATAGCATAAATCTTCTGATTTGGAGACATCGAAATGAGACACATCCAAGACGGTCACTCTGCTACAGCCGTTAAACATCCATGAAAGATTCGTAACATTGGAGGTATCCCAGCCGGACACATCAATTACCGCCAGAGTGGAACATCTTTGAAACATTGCATTCATGTTCGTGACTTTGGAAGTGTCCCAGCGGGACACGTCCAGTGTCGCCAGTCTGTCACAGGCACTGAACGCGAAAAACATATTGGTGACATTGGAGGTGTCCCAGCCGGACACATCCAGCGCCGTCAGCCACGAACAGCCGGAAAAAATACCCGACATGTTTGTGACATTAGAAGTGTCCCAGCCGGACACGTCCAGCGTTGTCAATTCGCCACAATGACTGAACATTTCATTCATATCTGTGACATTGGATGTGTTGAAGGCGGACACGTCTACCTCTGCCAGCACGCCGCAACCGGAAAACATACGCGCCATACTTGTAACATTAGAGGTGTCCAGATTTTGGATATTGTCCACGCGTTCCAAGTTCGAGAAGTTATGAAACCAAAACGCCGTAGAGTTTACACGGACAGTATCCGCGAAGGATACAACATGGATAGATTCCCGTTCATTGTACCACGGGGCGGGGGAGTTCAGATGATAAATGTCTGTTGGACTGATTGGGTACATTCCTTTGAGGGCGCGTCCGGATTCGGGGGTGTTGCTGTTCTGGAAAACAAGTGTGCCGTCGTCGTACAGAAACGCGTAGACCGTGCCGCCGTCCGCCCCGAAGGCGGACAGCGACAGGGCAAGCGCCATCAGCACAGCCAACGCCAGTGCCGATATCTTGCGCATACAGATTCCCTCCCGTGCTTAAATGTCCATTTTGCGCTTGCCGCCGAGGAAATAGGGCAGTTCCTTTCCCTCTTTTTTCCAGTGCGTGTACTCCGAAATGGCGGCAAAGAGTACGTCGCCGGACGAGTTGAGCATAGTTTCCACGCTGTCCTGAATGACGCCGATAATGAAGCCCACGCCCACGACCTGCATGGCGACATCGTTGGAAATCTCGAACAGCGAACAGGCCATAGGAATCAGCAGTAAGGAGCCGCCCGCGACGCCCGACGCTCCGCACGCCGCCATAGTCGCCAGCAGACTGAGTATCAGCGCGGAGGGGAAGTCGACGGCGATTCCGACCGTATTCGCGGCGGCAAGGGTCATGACGGAGATAGTGACGGCGGCGCCGTCCATGTTGATAGTCGCGCCGAGCGGGATGGACACGGAATACGTTTCGCGGTCAAGTCCGAGGCGTTCGCACAGCGCCATATTGACGGGGATGTTTGCGGCGGAACTGCGCGTGAAAAACGCCGTGATACCGCTTTCGCGGAGGCACCGGAACACGAGCGGATAGGGATTCCGGCGCAGGCATACAAACGCTATGAGCGGGTCGACAACGAGTGCCACGAACGCCATACAGCCCACAAGCAACACCAACAGTTTGCCGTAGGTCGTGAAAATGCCGAGGCCGTTTGTGGAGACCGTGTTAAAGACAAGTCCCATAATGCCGAACGGGGCAAGGTTGATAATCCAGCGCACGACTTGCGACACGGCGTCGGAGAGGTTCGACAGCACCGCCTTTGTCGCTTCGGTCGCCACGCTTTTGAGTGCCAGTCCGACGACGACCGCCCAGAGCAGGATTCCGATATAGTTCGCGTTCACGAGCGACGCCACGGGGTTTGCTACAATGTTCATGAGCAGATTGTGTACGACTTCGCCGATACCGGACGGCGCGGAGGTCACGTCGGGGATATCGGCTAAGGCGAGTGTCTGCGGGAACAGGTAACTGCCCACGACGCCAGTCAGCGCGGCTAAGAACGTACTGACGACGTACAGTACCAGCACGAGACCGAAACGGCGGTTCATGCCCTTGGAACTCTGCACTAACGCGCTCATAATCAGCACAAAGACCAGAATGGGGGCAATGGCCTTCAACGCGCCGACGAACAAATCACCGAACATCGACAGCCACGACGCCCCCGGCACAGCCAAGCCGAGTACCGCGCCGATAATCAGTCCGGCGGCGATACGGAGTATCAGACTGTATTCGTTGTAGCGCTTCACCAGTTGTTTGATAGTTTTCATGAAGTGTCTCCTTTGTTTCTTTGCAGGGCTTGCGCGGAGAGCGCCGCGCAAGCCTGTTGTGTGACTGTGCGGAGAGCGCCGCGCAAGCCTGTTGTGTGACTGTGCGGGAGATGATATTATTTCGCGGTTTGAGGCACCTTTTCGCCCCAGCCGGGGGAAAAGATAGTCTTGTCCACGGCGAAAATAATCACCATAGCGACGCCGCCCGTGACAACCGTTGTGACAATGCTTTGCACGGTATTTCGGAGTGCGGGATTGGGAATCAGGGCGAGGGCAACGGGATTCCAAACGCACGTGAACAGGTTCATAACCAGAAACACAACGACAGTCGCCGCCAGATGTGCGAGAATCTGCGGCGGGAGCGGGCCGTGACTGCGGAAGGTCACATTCCGCTGCAAGGGGAAGTTGATACACTCCCCGAAGAAAATCGCGGTCAGGTTGGCGAGTGTAAAGGCGAGTCCGCCGGCGGCGAGGTCATTGCCCACGATGGCAAGGCTGAAATCCACGCCGAACAGGGAGACGGAAATACCCGGCCACAGCCATTCAGTATCGCCGACCATGCCCCGGTACATGCCCGGCAGGAAAATCAGCAACAGCGCCTTGATACCCGTGACAACGTAACTGAAAATGAGAAACAGTCCGCCCTCCCGAATCCACTGGGCGGCGGCGGGGTGTTTCTCAACGAAATCATTCCACCACTTCATAATGAAAGAGTGCCTCCTTTATGTCACATTGTCCCACCCGGCGGAAGCGTCGCCGGGCGGGAACAAAGTAGCGCTTACTCCATGGACTTGGCCTTCTTGGACACTTTCCGCTGTTTGAAGTAGCCGGAAATAATCTTTGCCAGTCCTTGGAAGAACGCGATTGCGTGTCCGTTGACAATGGTCAGAATACCCTCGCACATCTCCTGAGAGACCATGCCGCCAGTCATTTTCCCGATTCCGCGGAAGGGCATATTATAGACGAAGATAATATTCAAGTCGGGTTTGCCCTTTTTCATGCTCCGGTTGAGAAGTGCGGTCATAATCTTGTAGGCGATACGCGCCTTGATACTCCGGGCGTAGTACAACTGACAAATGGCGTCATTCATGCCGATGGTGCCGCTCCAGTGACCGTCGGGAATGGGGCGGCCTAAGAGGGTTTCAAACTCGCGGTCGGACACATCCTCGATTTCGCCGGAGAAGTACGCCGGAATCTGACTGTGTTCGCACGGTTCGGGGGCGTGGGTGCCGTCTACTGTGATTTCGCCTCTTAGCTTGATATCGGCGACGGACGAGCCAATCAGTACGCCGTACTCCCCGCCGTCAATTTCAAACTGGTTTGTCTTGACGTTGAAGTAGCGGAACGTCTTATCGTCAAAGGGAATGGTCACGGACTTGCTCTCCCCGGCTTTGAGAAAGACTTTCTGGAAGCCTTTCAATTCCTTGGCGGGGCGGTAGACGGACGGCGTTTTAGCGCTGATATAAAGTTGTGCGACTTCCGCGCCGTCACGGTCTCCGGTATTTTTGAGGGTGAATGTCGCGCCGTCGGGGGATACGGACAAGTCCGAATACTCGAACGTGGTATAGCTCAACCCGAAGCCGAACGGGAACAGGACAGGCTTTTTGACAGTTTCAAAGTAGCGGTAGCCGACATAAAGCCCCTCGCGGTATTCGACAGTTCTTTCCTGTGCGGGGAAGTAGGGCGCGGAGGGAACATCGTGGTATTTCAAAGCGTAGGTTTCGGAGAGTTTGCCGGACGGGTTAATTTCGCCCATGAGGGCGCGGAGAATTGCCGCCGCTCCGGCCTGTCCGTGCAGACAGCCGTGAATCATGGCCTTACAGCGCGACAGCCACGGCATTTCGACCGCCGAACCCGCCGCCATAATGGCAATAATGTTGCCGTTGACATTGGCAAGGGCGTTAATTAAATCTGTCTGACTGCGGGGGAGTTTCATATTGGGGCGGTCGAGGCCTTCTGACTCGCTGATTTCGTCCAGCCCGATATAGAGCAGTACGACATCGGCCTGTTTCGCCAGTTCGACGGCCTCATTTAACATGTCACGGTCTCCGGCACCCGTGCGGGGGTAGCCTTGGGCGTAGCCGACAATATCCAGTCCCGTACCGGCGATAATGTCCATGGCGTTGTCGAGCCGGGTACAGTTGACAACGGACGACCCCGCGCCCTGATAGCGGGCGTTCTTGGCGAACTCGCCGATAACCGCCGTTTTGACACCGGGTTTCAGGGGCAGAATGTTTTCATCATTTTTTAAGAGTACCAGTGATTCCTCGGCGGCTTTCTGCGCCATACGGTGATGAGCTTCTTTATCGAAGGGCTTGCCCTTGAGTTTGTCGACGGCCTCACGGGTGGACAGTATCACGTCAAGCAGTTCGTCGAGACGCCGGTCAATGACTTCCTCGGAGATTTCCCCGGCCTTGACGGCGGCTATCAATTCCTCGTCACTGTCTCCGCCGGTGGTAGGCATTTCGAGATGTCCGCCCGCCCGGACGCCCTCGACATGGTTATTAGAGCCGCCCCAGTCGGAAATTACTATGCCGTCGAAGCCCCAGTTATCGCGGAGAATTTCCTGTAACAAATGGGGGTTCTCGTTGGCGTAGGTACCGTTAATCATGTTGTAGGACGACATAATCGCTTTCGGACGCGCTTCCCGGACGGCGATTTCAAACGCGGTCAGGTAAATTTCGCGGAGTGTACGTTCGTCTACAATGGAATCGGACGCCATGCGGCGGAGTTCGGTATTGTTGGCGGCAAAGTGTTTCGGGCAGGCGGAAACGCCGTTGGCCTGAATGCCGCGAATGTACCCGGCGGCCATTTTGCCGGCAAGATACGGGTCCTCGGAGAAATATTCAAAGTTCCGTCCGCAAAGCGGATTCCGCTTGATATTCATGCCCGGCCCCAACAGGACACAGACATCTTGTGACGCGGCCTCCTCGCCCAGACAACGCCCGATTTCCTCTCCCAGTTCGGGGTTCCATGAATTGGCGATTGTGGCGGCGGTCGGGAAACAGGTTGCGGGCAGAGAACCGTTTAGCCCTAACTGGTCTCCGGCACCCTCCTGTTTTCGGATACCGTGGGGGCCGTCAGCCATGGTCATGCCGCCGATGTTGAGACGTTTCAGACTTCTGCTCTCCCAGAAGTCTTTCCCGGAGAAGAAGTAACACTTCTCTTCAAGGGTCATCTGCGAAATGAAATCCTGATGTTTCAAAGTCTCCGCTCCTTTCTGATACACTTTCCGAATTTACTGCAAACGGAGACGACTGTAAAGCCGCCTCCGTTGTACCGCTCAGGACGTTCTACGGGGAACGCCCGCGCCGATTACTTGCCGGAAGTCTCCGGCTGTTCGACCTTTTTCTTATAGTTCCGGTAGAGCAGGAACCACACGACCGCCGCGCACGCCACAAGCGCCGCGTCAATCATGTACATGGTGACTTTCCACGGGGACATACCGGTATTCAGATTGCCCTCGGCGTACTGGCGGCTGTTGGCGACAACGTAGAGAATATTTTTCGCGGCGTTGCGCATAGCCTGTTTTGCGCCGTTGGTGTCGCGGAAACGGACATCGTTGGTCTCGGTGGCGTAGTTGACAAGCATGAGGTCGGAGCCGTTGCGGATACCTTGGTCAGCGCTCATGTAGCCGTAGACGCCGAAATAGTCAGTCTCGACGAAGCCCTTGAAGCCCCATTCGCCGCGCAGAACGTCCGTCTGTAACTCCTTACAGCCGCCCGCCCAGCGGTTTCCGACGTAGTTGAACGACGACATAACCGCGAGACAGTCAGAGTCCTTGACGCACTTCTCGAACGGGCGGAGGTAGATTTCCCGGATAGCCTGTTCGTTACTCCACGTGCAGAGCATGTCACAGCGGTTGCCCTCTTGGTCGTTCATGGCAAAGTGTTTCATGTAGGCGTAGACGCCATTCTTTTGAGAACCGGCGACGGCGGCGGCGGCGATATAGCCGGACAAAATCGGGTCCTCGGAATAATACTCGAAGTTACGACCGGCGAACGCCGTACGGTGAATATTCATGGCGGGGGCGTACCAGCCGGACACGTCCATTTCATTCGCCATTTTGCCGATACTGTCTCCGAACTCTTCCGCGAGTTCCTTATTGAATGTGGCGGCAATCACGACGCCCACGGGGAAGCCCACGGAGCCGACGCCCGTAAAGTTATTGTTAATAGAGGACGGGCCGTCACAGTCATTGGTGCGGACTTTGCCGACGGACGCGACAGCGGCGGTCTGGTAGCCGCCCAGAGAAATCACGGCGTTCATGTCGTCAAGGGTCATCTCGTCCATGAGCAAGTCCCATTTGGGGTCGTCCTTGTCGAGACCGCGCACGTCGGTAAGGGTGAGGCCGTTTTTCGCGCCGGTCGTGACAGGTTCGGCGTCGGGATTTTCGTCCATGGCGGTCGCTTCCGCCGTCAGATAGTTACTGATGTTGTAGAAGGTGTCCTTCTTGTCGGCGGACAACTCAAAGTCCATGGGGGCGGCGGTGGCGGCGTCGTAGTTGGCGAAGCCTCCGGCGCGGGACAGGTACGTGACATTCCCCGCCGCGAAGTCGAACAGATTGGAAGCCGTGGTCTTGTCACTTGCGCGCTTGTTGCCGTTGTTGTAGACAATCATTTCCGGCACATTCCAAGTCTGCGCGGACAGCGGGGTATGGGAATCGCTGTTGATGGAAATGGTATAGTTTCCGGCCTCCAAAACATAGCTTCTGGAGCGCTGATAGTCGTAGGACATTAAATCGTCCTTGTTAATGACCATGTGGACAGTCTGTGTCTCGCCGGGCTGGAGGAGGTTTGTTTTCTCGAACTGCACCAGATTGGCGGAAGCCTTTTCAATGCCGCCGTCGTTGTAGGGCGGGTCACAATAGGCCTGCACGACTTCCTTTCCCGCGACATTGCCCGTGTTCGTGACAATGACATCAAATTCAACGGTTGTCTCGGTCTCGGTTAGACTGCCCATGGTCTGACTGAATGTCGTGTAGGAGAGGCCGTACCCGAAGGGATACTGCACATACTCGTCATAGTCAATCATGCCCACGGCGGCGGCGGTCTCGTAGAAGCGGTAGCCGACATAAATGCCCTCGACGTAGTTGACGAAAGAGGGAATCACGTCCGCGCCGCCGAAACGCGTCGTAGACTTGAACTCGTCCATATTGGTATAGTTGAAGTCGCCGAAGTTATTCCACCACGGCGTTTTCATGAAGTCGCGGACATAGGTGTCAACGAGACGCCCGGACGGGTTCGTGACGCCCGCGACAATCTCGCCCAGCGCCGTGAAACCAACATGTCCCTGAGACGGAGCCCAAAGTACGCTCTTAATCTGTTCGTAGTTCTCGACGAAAGTCAGATTGAAGCTGTTGGAGCAGTTGACCACTACAATGACGTTGTCGAAGTTGGCGCAGACAAGGTCAAGCAATTCGCGTTCCCGGTTGGTCAGGTCAAGATAGGTGTCGCCCTCGTTCCAGTCGTTGCCGGCGTTGAGGTCGTCGTTATAAGTGGCGGCGGTGTAGGTGGTGCCGTCCTGATAGGTGCCGTTGACAATGCCGGTCATGTCGTAGGGGATATCGGCACCCTCGCCGCCGGAACGGGCGATAAAGAACATGGCGGTATCGGAGAATTTACGGGCGTTGGCAATCATGTCATCGGTGTAGAGGCTGACGGCGGGTTCGGGGAGTGTCCAGTCCTGCGCCCACATGCCCACGTCGGGGCGGCCGTCTTTGTACTTGACATAGAAGTTTGTCAACTCGGTATTGGTCTCGATACCGGCGTCTTTGAGGGACTGCAACGGCGTGACTTTCGTGTAGGCGTCATTGAGGCCGCCGGAACCCGCGCCGCCGTAACAGGCCGCCGTCGACGCCCAGCCAAAGACATTGAGCTTGTCGCCCGACGCCATGGGAAGGAAGCCGCCCCGGTTCTCGACGAGTACGATACCCTCACGGGCAATCTGTATGGCGAGTTCCTTGGCCTCGGCGGCGGTGGTCTCCTCGATAGTCCCCTTGCCGGTCACAAGGTCCAGCATGGTACTCATGGGGCCGGAGCAGATGAGGTTGACGCAGAGTGTCACAGCCAGAAGCATAGCCAGTAAGGCCGAACCTCTGACGAGTCCCTTTTTCCTGCCCATGCGCCCGGCGGCAATCGCCACCACGACGCCCACGACCAGAATTGCCACAATGGCAATCAGGTACGACTTGATGGAGTTGATGACGTTAATCACGTCCTCCATGTTGATACTGAGCATGTAAAAATCTCTCCTTCCTTCTTCCGGGGTTAATTTGAGACTTGCGCGGCTAAAATTATAATGCTTTGACAAGAAATGTGCAAGCGCTTCCCGGTATTTTCATGGAAATGAACAAAAATGAGGCTTGTTTCCGTACAAAAGAGACAAGTTCCCGGTTCCGGCTTGACAGATTCGCCGGTATATGTAAAATTTCCATTGGCAAGCGTCCCGCGCCGACATCCCCGGCGGGGGTATAGGGCGTTAAACTATGTCAAAGGAGAACTTTATGTCAACGCAACCGGATTCCACATCGAACGCGGAACAATTCATTTTCAACGAGGAGACGCGGAAGGCCATTGAGGACGCCCGAAACGGAATCGGGCTGACGGAAGGGTATCATTCGGCGGCGGAACTGTTCGCGGCGCTGGACGCGGAGAAGGACAAACAAACAGGGAACAAGTAGGATAAAACGCCCCGCGCCGACATGGGCGCGGGTGTACGGTTCAAGTATCACGCGGAGCCTGTACGAGTGCCTCCTGAAAGCCGTTCGCGCCCGGACAGAAGATATCGCCCGCCACGGGGATACCGTTGCAAAGGTACAAATTCGCCTGTACGCCCCTGTCACGGTTGGGATGATTCGTGACGGTGTAGGTATAGCGGGAGACGGTTTCGCCGCAATGCGGGTTGAGGTCGAAGCCCTGCGGGAGTTGCAAGGCGTTGTAACTCAGGTACGGCTCTTGGAGCGTGTCGGGAAGCAGAAACTCGTAGGTTTCGACGGGTTCCTCCACGACTTCCCAGCCGAGTTCGCGGAGATACGCCACGCGTTGGGCGTTGGTTTCGAGGACGGGCGACGCGTCGTCCTGCGGGAGCGGCGGCACGCGCATTATCAGGAACGCGACTGCCGCCATAGCCGCCACTAACAGGAGTATCAGCACTTTTAATCCCGGAAATTTCGCTGTCCATATGAACATGTAACATCACTCCCCCTGTGCGTTATATTCCGCACGCGGAGGGATTATGACATCACGGAGGCCGCATGGAAACACAGAGACTTGACAAAATTCTCGCGTCGACGGGGAAACACTCGCGCAAGGAAGCGCGGGTTCTGATTCGTGCGGGGCGCGTACTGGTGGACGGCGTACCGGTTCGGGACGCCGCCGCGAAATTCGACGCCGAAGCGGCACACATCACGGTCGACGGCGCGGACATCGGATACCGGCGCGTGACATGGGTCATGTTAAACAAACCGGCGGGGTATCTGTCGGCGACGGAGGACAGGCACACGCCGACGGTCTTGGACTTGCTCCCGCCGGAGTTGCGACACCTGTTCCCGGTGGGACGGCTTGACAAGGATACAGTCGGGTTACTGCTACTCACGGATGACGGCGCGACGGCACACGCGTTACTGTCGCCGCGGCACCATGTCGGGAAGGTGTACGAGGCGCGGGTGTCGGGACGCCTGACGGCGGAGGACGTGGAAGCGTTCCGGGCGGGCGTGACACTCGCGGACGGGTTGCGGTGTCTGCCTGCGGAACTGGAAATTTTGTCGGCGGGCGAGGCGGAAAGTGTCTGCCGGGTGACGGTGCGGGAGGGCAAATTTCATCAGGTACGGCGGATGTTGGCGGAGCGCGGGAAGCCGGTACTGTTTCTGGAACGGGTGAAAATGGGCAATTTGCCATTAGACAGGGCACTAAGCCGGGGGAGTTTCCGCTTTCTGACAGCGGACGAAATCAAAAATTTGGGCGTTTTTTGACGGGCAACGGGAAAAACCCAAATGTTCCACAAAAACGCGGACTTTTTTTGTGAAAAAGAGAAAAAAGATATTGCAATTTCCCGGACATGCCGGTATAATAGACCTGTTGACAATTTGCACAAAGCGCGGAAGCCGCATACAGGAAACGGGACAAGGGTTTCCGCGGAGGCGGATTTGTGGTTAGGAGGGTGTCCATGTCCGGAAGGATGTTTCAAAACGTGGTACTCCAGTTGAAGGAGAACACAAATCGCACCATTGGAGTTATCGACGGGGAAGGCATGGTAGTGGCGTGCAGCGAACTCCCCATGATAGGTCAGCACTGGGCGGAGTACGTCCCGCAGATTAACGCCGCGTCCGGGACGCTGCTGACCACGGACGGAAAAGTATTCAAGGCCATGGGCGGCTGGGGGAATCAGTTCGACTACGCCGCCTTTACATTCGGGGACAACGAAGTCAGCCGCGCCGTGTGCGCGATGGCGACAGTCACGCTCAACGCCGCCAAAGCGTACTACGAGGAGAAGCACGACCGGGGCGCGTTCGTCAAGGACGTGATTTCCGACAATATCATGCTGGGTGATATCTACGTCCGGGCGCGGGAACTGCGCGTGAATACGGATGTTTCGCGGGGCGTGTTCGTTGTCCGCTCGCTTCGGAAAGTGGAATCCGTGCCGATTGACATTATCCAGAGCATGTACCCGGACAGGCAGAATGATTTCGTGTTAAGTGTCGGCGAGGGCGACGCCGTGCTGATTCACCAAATGCACGACAACGCCACGATTAAGGACTTGAACAAAATCGCCTTCGGGCTGGAGGAATCGTTGCAAGTCGCCGGGGAAAACGCGGTTGTCGTGGGCGTCGGGACAATCGCAACACACTTGCGCGACTTGGCGCGGTCGTACAAGGAGGCACAGATTGCAATCGAGGTCGGCAAGGTGTTCGACACCGAAAAGTACGTCATCAACTACGAAAATCTGGGCATTGGACGCCTGATTTACCAGTTGCCGACGACACTGTGTGAGATGTTCCTGCAAGAGGTTTTCAAGAAAAATCCCATTGACGCGCTTGAAAAGGAAACACTCTTCACGATACACCGTTTCTTTGAAAACAACCTGAACGTGTCGGAGACGGCGCGGAAGCTGTTCGTACATCGTAACACGCTGGTCTACCGGCTCGAAAAAATCAAGAAGCTGACAGGGCTTGACCTGCGCGAGTTCGACGACGCCATTACCTTCAAAGTGGCGCTGATGGTCAAGAAGTACCTGACTTCGCGGGGCATTGATTCCTGAAACAGACACCGGAGAGGCGTTAGAACCTCCCCGGTATTTTTATGTTCGGAACAGTGTCCGAAAGACGCCGTTTTCCATGTCCGTGATATTGTACAGCGTGTCCAAGACCTGAAATGTTTCTTCGAGATTGCGCCGGGCGGAGTTCCACCCGCCGCCGTCGGTAATCCAGACGAACCGGAAGCCGGGTACTGTTTTTGCTTCCCCGGCAAGCATTTTGTAACTTCTGGCGGTCTCGTTGAGTTTGGAACCGCCGCTGGCATAGAAATTCGTCTCAATTCCGAACACACAGGACGGCGTTTTGACGACGAAATCAAAGCGTTTCGTGGACGTACCCGCCGCCGATATCGGCGAAAGATTCAAGCCCCAGCGGCTTTCGATTTCCGTCAGATACATTTCCTTGTAATATTCGACGCCGGACTTTTTCAAGTGGCTTTCGACGAAATTTTCCATCTGGTGTCCGCCGCGGTTTTTGCGCCCGTTGGAGCCTAACCCGGTTTCCACGCCCGTCACATAGTCGTACAAGTTGCTGACAATGTGATGTTGCAACAGGTCGAAAAGCCCGGTCTCCCGCATGAAGTACACGTATTCGGCGACGCCGTGCGCGTTCCGGTCGAACCGGTATCGGACAGCGCCGTTTTCATCCTGACAGTAGATTTCCGATTCCCGCACGGCAAGCAGAATCGGGATGGCCCGTACGCAGTCGGGATATCTGTTCAGAAGCGCGGCAAAGTCCGCCTCTATGGTTTTGGAACCCACCAGAGAGTTGAGCAGATAGATTTCGGGTTTGAGCCGCGCCGCGTTCTCGTAGACTTTCGGGAAGTCGGTGTAGTAGCCGTAGCCGTTAATTGAGCGCCGGAATGTCGAGAACCATTCCGAAAATGTGCGTTGTGCCATGGTGACACCTCCCGTCAGTAGTTGAGAATCAGGACTTCCTTCCCGGTACGCCGGTTGCCGTTACAGTTCATCATGCGCCGCACGTCCAGCGACTGTATACGATATCCCGCGTACTGTGTACGCACCCACGGGACATCATTGTTAGAGAGCATGACGTTCGCGCCGAGGGCGTCCAGACGCCGGAACAGCGCCGCCAAACGTTCGTGGTCGGACATCGGGAAGCCGTCCGCCGTGTAGTCGGTAAAATACGCGGTGTCGCTTTCGGGTACGTAGGGGCTGTCGAAGTACACGAAGTCCCCCGCCGACACCTCCGCGCAGGCCTGTTCAAAGTCCAGACACGTCATCGTCACGTCGGCCTCGCGCAGATACGCCGATATGGCGCGTAAATTCGCCTCGTCCATGGATTTCAGATTCGTTTTCCGGTTGTGGTTGTAGGGGACATTGAAGCGTCCCTTCCGGTTGACCCGGTACAGACCATTGTAACAACGCTTGTTCATCCAAATCAACAGCGCCGCACACTCGGCGTCAAAGTCACGGGCGGCTAACTTCTCGTTGTAGCGGTCGCGGACGGCGTAGTAGACATCTTTGCCGACGGGGGCGGCGTCGAGTTTGCGCACGTTCTCTATGACGCGCTCCACGGACATTTTGAGCTGTGCGTACAGATTCATTAACGGCTCGTTGCAGTCGTTGACCGACGCCCGCGCCGGTGTCAGCCCGAACAGTACCGCCCCGCCGCCTAAAAACGGTTCAAAGTAACGGTTACAGGCGGCGGGCATATTTTGCGCGATATGTTCCAGCAGTTGTGTTTTCCCGCCCGCCCATTTCAGGACGGGACATAATTTCCGTTCCGGCATGCGCGGACACCCCCATCTTTTGTGAACTGTCGGACGGTCTCCGATTCTACCACAAGTCGCGCCGTTTCACAAGGAAAATTTGCGCGCCGTCCATTGACATTTGAATCAAAAAATGATATCATGCACCATGTCAGTACACAAAGGTGGGGCGGTGGCGTTCCGTTGAAAATCACATACGCGAACAGAAAAGTAAAGAAATACTTTACTGACTACGCAAAAATGCAACAAAAACTCCCGTATCAGTGGGTCACAGCTATCAAAAAGTATATGGGATACTTGGAAGCGATGGAATGTTTCGGCGACTTTCTGAAAGCTGGCTATGGAAAGCCCGAACGGCTTTCAGGCTATCCAAAGTTGAGATACTCTCTGCATGTGACACCAAACGTCCGACTGATTCTCGAACCGAACGCGAAACAGGACACTGTCATGATTTGTACGGAAATTGAAGTGGAGGGAGTGACGGATTATCATGGCGACAAAGAAAACTGGTATATCCGCTGATTTGCTGATTCATCCGGGCGAGGCCGTTGTCGACATTTTGGAACTGCGCCATATGACGTGGGACGAACTTGTACTTGCCACGGGACTGCCTTCCAGTTATGTCAACGGCGTGATTGCCGGACAGCAGGATATTTCGGCGGAGTTCGCGGAGGCGCTGGAACGCGTTTTCGATGTGCCGAAATCCTTCTGGATGAATTTGCAGGCGAACTACAACGAGGAAGTGGCGGAATTTCGGAGAGCGTCCGCCGCCAAGGACACGGCTTTTTCACTGGCGGCGGTCGTGAAACATCTTTTCGGGCGTGTCGCCAAACCCGCGAAACATCAAGTCTAATCGAACAGACCGGAGCGGCGCAACGCCGTTCCGGTTATTTGTGTCAGGGCTTTGCGATGTCGACGACTTCCAGACGTGTCCCGGAGACCCGGAAGCGTACTTCCAGACCGGCGAAGCCGAAGCCGTAGAGGCGTTGGGGGTCGTGCTGATAGCGCGGGCGTGGGTCTTGGGCGAGTACGGCGGCGAGGGCGGCGCGGTCTTGTTCGGGGACGCATTGGAGCAGGGACGGGGGAATGTCGACGGACAGCGCCGGGCGGGGCGGTTCCGCCGCGAAGCCGCCGGACGCGTCGGGGTGGGCGTCGGTGTAGGGGAGATAGGGCTTGATATCCAGAATGGGGGTACCGTCGACCAAATCCGCGCCCCGGACATAGAGTATATCGCCGTCTATGCGTTCGAGTTCGACGGACGAGAGGCCGACAGGGTTCGGGCGGAACGGGGAACGCGTGGCGAACACGCCGACACGCTGATTACCGCCGAGTCGGGGCGGACGCACAGTGGGAGACCACGTGTCACGGGCGGCGCGGTCAAAGACCCAAATCAGCCACAAATGGGAGAAGCCGTCGAGGCCGCGCAGGGCGTCGGGGTTGCGGAACGGCGGTTCAAACACGATACGCGCCCGCAAGTCGGGGACTAAGCCGCTTTGACGCGGAACGCCGAATTTTGTCGGGAACGCGCTTTCAATGTGAGCAATCACGCGCAGTTGGTAGGATGAATCCATGTCACGCACTCCTTTCTGTCGCGTCAGGGAAGCGAAAAGCGGACACCGTACGGTGTCCGCTTCTGCCATTAGACTTTGCTATAGCGGCGCTGGACTTCGCGGTAGACTTTATCATCCTCCCGCTTGCCAACGGCGAGGACAAGCACAGTCTCCCGTTGCGCAATCGGGAGATAGACGACGCGAATGCCTAACGCGCTGAGCTTGATTCGGCGCAGTCCTGTGAGATTGCGTCCGTGCTTATGTCCGAGGGGTTTTCCGTACTCCGTGGGCTGTCGGCGGAGCTTCGCCAAGGCCATTTGCACGGCTTTCCGCTGACTGCCGTCGAGAGCCTTCATATCGTCCTGAACCTCCGGGAGATATTCTATTTGACACATGGTATGTACTCCTTCCCATTCATTCGCAAGCGCGGCGGTGTTGGTTAAATTGCATATTGATTATAACAATTTTTCCGCCGTAGTTTTGCAAATTTTTGGGCAGGACGCCATATCATTCCAAGTCGATATCCTCCCAGCCGGTGAGGTCGTTTTCGTCGATACCGAGGCGGGCGTTCATGTCGTGCCAAGAGACGGTTTCAGACGGGTTGTAACGGGTCAGGCGTTCGAGCGACACGGCGAGCATACGGGCGTCGTGGAGTTCGTCGGACATGCGGATGTACTCATCAGGGGAGAGCAGGACACATTCGGCGCTATTGTTCTTAATAACCACCTTTGCGCCGTTCTTCTTGACTTCCTCAAAGATTCTACCCGCGAGGCCGCGATTGAATGAGGAAATCGGCACCGTATCCCGAATTGCGCTTGCGACATTGACCATGGTCAAGCCCCCTTTCCTTACGTCGCTTGACAGTATAGCGGATTTCCATGGATTTGTCAACAGGTTTGCTGATAATTTTATCAGTGGATTTACTGATGTTTTGACAATTTTTTACGCCCGCCTTTGTGGGCGGGCGTACTGTTACCGGTTCGCGCCGTTGTTCATTGATTCTCTGGCGTTCTCGACGCCGTTTCGGGCGCGTTGCACGCCGTCCTCCAGCGCGTCGGACGCCCGCTCGGTGACGGAACGTTTCCCGGTGTCGCCGTAATCGGTCACGCCGTCGCGTTTGGCGGCGGTATCGTTCCAGATATCCGTAGCGGTGCGGTTGTCGCCGGTGCCGGACGCGGTGCCGTTGCGGTTATCGGACGTGGTGCCGCTTTGACCGCCGGACATGGTGCCGTTGCGGTTACTGTCCGTGGCGGTGCCGTTCCAGTTGTCGGACGCGGTGCCGCTCTGACTGCCGGACACGGTGCCGTTGCGGTTACTGTCCGTGGCGGTGCCGCCCCAAGTGTCGGACGCGGTGCCGCTTTGACCGCCGGACACGGTGCCGTTGCGGTTACTGTCCGTGGCGGTGCCGCCCCAAGTGTCGGACGCCGTGCCGTCGCGGTTGTTGGACGCGGTGCCGTTGTTGCGGCTGTCCGTGACGGCGCGGTTGCCGTCCGGGGCGATTCCGGCGCGGTTGCTCATCGTGGAGTTGCCGCAGGCCGCCAGACTCAGCGTCAGAAGCGCCGCCACGCAGATTCTTTTCACAGAAAATCCCTTCCTTTTCAGCTCGCCGCGATACCCGCGCTTATTTTCCCCCGCCGGCTGCGCGCAATGCGCGGAAAATTACGGAAAGAATTTATAATTTGTGCGTGATACCGCCCGTTTCGCCCGGATTTGCCCCCGTTCAGTAACATAAAATGAAAATTCGGGGGAATTTCCGTTCCAAGCCTGACGATTTTTTTCAAGATTTTCTGAAATTCTTCTTGACGAACCATAAAAAATAGGGTATGCTAAGGCTACTTTATTACTCGCGTTCACTACTGTGTTACCTTGTGTGGGAAGGAGCGTCAAGTATGCATACACAGGTCATTACCATCAACAACGAGGTGGGTCTGCACGCACGTCCGGCGACTTTCTTCATCCAGAGAGCCAACGAGTTCAAGAGCGGCATCTGGGTGGAGAAGGAGGACCGCCGCGTCAACGCCAAGAGCCTGCTGGGCGTCCTGTCGCTGGGCATCGTAAAGGGTACGACCATTACCCTGATTGCCGACGGCAGTGACGAGGAGGAGGCGTTGAAGTCCCTTGTCGACCTCATCAATGACAACTTCGGCGAATAAGCCGGAACGGCGGAACGCGGACAGAGGCTCGGCTTCGGGCTTCTGTCCGCGTTTTCGTCACGAAAGGGGAATCATCATATCATGAGCGAACGCGAACAGGCAAAACAAATCTCCGCTTCTCTTGACGACAACCTTTACTGTGAAAAGCTGGTGGAGGAGTATCTGAACGACACGTCCCCCGACAAACACGAAACAATCACGCTGGAAGAACTTGCAAAGCGGGCAGGAATCGAACTGTGAACTATACGATTTTGATGGAAACAGGGAGGCATTTTGACTTTTCCGGTACGACAGGCGTTTGACTTGGCCTTTGACTTGTCGGGCGCTAAGATTTTGATTTTCCTGAAAATTCCGCTTGTGATAATCAAAATCCGGCCTGTACGGGAATAAAACAGGCTTTTTTTCATGAAATCCGAAATTCCCATGCACTTTTGGGCGGTTTTACGCCCTCCCGCCCCGGAAAAAATACCCGTTCCCATACTTGACAAACCCCTTGCGATACAGTAGAATGCCGTTACAGTAACATTTCCGGTTCCGTAAAACAGGAGGTATCTATATGGCACGGAAACGCCTCGTCACGCGCAGTGACTTCGACGGCCTTGTATGCGCGATGATTCTCAAGTTTCTCAGACAGGTCGACGAAATCAAATTTGTACACCCCAAGGACGTACAGGACGGGAAAGTCGAGCTGTCCGAAAACGATATTACCACGAACCTTCCCTTTGACCCCCGCGTCGGGATTGCCTTCGACCATCACGAGTCCGAAATCATCCGGCTGCGTCAGAAGGGCATTCACGTTGACCCGAAACAGCTCATCATCGACCCGAACGCCCGGAGCGCGGCGCGTGTGGTGTACGACTACTACGGCGGCAAGAAGGTTTTCCCGCACGTCTGGGATGATGTCATGCTGGCCGTCGACAAGGGCGACAGCGCCGACTTCACCGTCGACGAAATCCTGAACCCCAAGGAATGGGTGCTGATGAATTTCATCATGGACGCCCGTACCGGTCTGGGACGCTTCCATGACTTCCGCATTTCCAACTACGACCTCATGATGAAACTGATTGACTACTGTCTGGAACACAGTATCAACCAGATTCTGGAACTGCCCGACGTGAAGGAGCGCACGGATTTCTATTTCCGGGAAACCGACCTGTTCAAAGAACAGTTACAGCGTCTGGCAAAGATTGACGGCAAAGTCGTCATCATCGACCTGCGCAACGAGGAAGTAATTCACCCCGGCAACCGGTTCATGGTGTACGCGCTGTACCCGGACGCGGAAATCTCCGTACACGTGGCGTGGGGCTTCCAGAAGCAGAACACCGCCGTTATGATTGGCAAGTCCATTGTGAACCGCGCTTCGCAGTTCGACATTGGCAAGCTGTGCTTGCAGTACGGCGGCGGCGGACACCGCAACGCCGGAACGTGTCAGCTTGACAACGACACCGTGGACAGTCAGCTCCCCGACATCATCAAAGCCCTCAATGAAGGTTGATACACTCGCGCCCTCCCGATTCTCCGGGAGGGCGTTTCACTTGCGGGAACACTGTCCGAAATCGCCTCACCCGGCGCGGGACTGCCGACAGGAAAACGCGACAATTTCACCGGAAATGTCGGGCTTTGTGCCTCCCCCGCACGGCGGGGGAGGTGTCGCGTAGCGACGGAGGGGGCAAATCGAATCGTGTCAGCTAATCACAGCCGCGCCGGACTGCTTCCAGTCGGAGAAAAGCGGCGTGGACAGGTACCGGTCTCCGGTGTCGGGGAACAGGACAACAATGTTTTTACCGGCGTTTTCGGGACGCTTGGCGACTTGGAGTGCCGCCCACAGTGCCGCGCCCGACGAGATACCCACTAATACGCCCTCCTCGCGTCCGACACGTTTACCGGTTTCAAAAGCGGCGTCGTTCGAGACAGCTATGACTTCGTCGTACACGGACGTATCGAGGACTTCCGGGACAAAGCCCGCGCCGATACCCTGTATCTTGTGGGAACCGCCGACGCCCTTGGACAGTACGGGGGAACTCTCCGGCTCCACGGCAATGACTTTTACGGCGGGGTTTTTCTCTTTGAGATACGCCCCCACGCCCGTGAGTGTGCCGCCGGTGCCGACGCCCGCTATAAAGATATCTACCTTGCCGTCAGTATCGTTCCAGATTTCGGGGGCGGTCGTGGCACGGTGCGCGGCGGGGTTGGCGGGGTTGACGAACTGTCCGGGGATGAACGCGCCCGGAATTTCGGCGGCTAACTGTTCGGCGCGGGCAATAGCGCCCTTCATGCCCTTGGAACCTTCAGTCAAGACAAGTTCCGCGCCGTAGGCCTTCATCAGTTGGCGGCGCTCCAGACTCATAGTCTCCGGCATGACAATCATGATACGGTATCCCCGCGCCGCCGCCACGGACGCCAGTCCAATGCCCGTATTGCCGGAAGTCGGCTCGATAATGACGGAATCGGGCTTCAAAAGGCCTTTGGCCTCGGCGTCGTCAATCATGGCCTTGGCGATACGGTCTTTGACGCTCCCGGCGGGGTTGAAATATTCGAGTTTCGCCAGAAGTCTGGCTTTGAGCGCGTCCTTGGCCTCGATATGGGACAGTTCGAGTAAGGGCGTGCCGCCGATTAACTGGTCAGCGGATGTGTAAATGTTACTCATGGGGGAATCCCTCCCGCGAAAGATTAACCTATCTTTTAGACAGGTAGGTAGTATTATAGTCCGGTACGCGGCTTCTGTCAAGACAAAAATTTCCCCCCACCCGGCGCTGACGGTAGGGGGAGCAACCGATTTTCCACAAAGTTTCAAAATTTGTGGAAAGTACGCGGAGGCGGGCGGAAACGAAAGCGCCTGACAGATACCTTTTTTCGGCACTTGTCAAAGGTTTTCGCCTGTCCGCCACGGTTCGGGGCGCGAGGCCAGCGCCGACGCCGACAGCGGCGACAGTCGCACAATTTGCGGGTGGTAGGGGTGCGTACACACGATGAACGAGCGCGGGAGTTGTCCGGACGCGTCAATCACAAGGCCGTCGGCGTCGGCGCGGCGGAGAAAGTCGCGGGAACGTTTGTCGGCGGTGCAGTGGTCGATGTCGAAAATGCCCACGACGCTTTCGGCGCGGAGAAGCTCATTTTGTCCGATGTAGAGATACAAAGTGTCGGGATACATGGTATCACTTCCAATGTTCGGTGACGTTTTCGAGCTGATTCCGGGGGCCGGGGTGGAAACTCCAACTGAACACCTGATTCCGAATCGTGTACTTGTTGAGCGTGACATCTCCCCGGATACCGTTCCCGCCCAGCGTGGCTTCCGTGACGTAGCACGGATAGCCCTTGATAAAGCGTCCGATTACGTTCCAGTACGCCCAGCGGAGAATGCTTCCGTTAAAGACGCCGTAGCGGATAGTGGTAGCTTTGTAAAGATAGTTTGTGTCGAACTCCATGGTAATATCGGCGGCGATGCCGTTGGTGTAGCGGAGCAGTACGCGGCGCTCGTCGGAGTTGAATTGAATGTACTCAAGGGTGGTGTCGGACTTGGTAGGGGCGTAGGCGTTCCAGAACTCCTGTGCTTTGGAACCGTCCAGACGGAAGTCGCCGAATTTCATGTTGCTGACAAGGGTCATCATGGTATTGTAGAGTTCGAGGTCGGTGTCAAGGTCGAACTCAATTTCTTTTGTGGTGCCGGACTGGATGAGACTGTCCATTTCCTGCCGGATATCGGTGGGATTTGCGTGGGTGTTGGAGAGTTTCGGGACGGAGCAAAATTCCGCTAACAGGAAGATGGCAAGCAACAGGAATTTGATAATTTTCCAGCCCAGTCCGACAACATTGCCCTTGATTTGTTCAAATTTCCCGGCCTCCGCGTCGTCGGTGGTGGTGGTGTTGGTTCTCCAAGTAGCCATAAGTATTACCTCATAATTTCTGTGTAAATGTGGGGGTGGTTGACAGCGGTTTGGGGCTTACAGGAAGCCGTCGCCGAGGGTGTCGAGTTCGCCCATGTCGAAGTGTCCGCCCATGGACTCAAGGACGCTGACGCGGCGCTTTTGTTTGGAATTTTCCATATGCTGGTGAATCAGTTCCTTGACGCGTTTGGGGTGGGCGATGTTTTCGAGGTCGACACGCGGGGCGGTCTGGTCGCCGGAAATCACGCTGACAGTACCGACGCCGAAGAGGCGTTGTCCGAGGGTGATGGACAAATGCAAGTCCTGAATCTTGTAGAGCATGATTTCCTCTTCCTGAAAGCGTACAATGCCGGTTTCGATGAAAAGGCGGTCGTCGCTGAGGCGGTAGCGCGTGAAGCTGACAGGCAGTCCAAAATAGCGCTTTCTGTCCTGCCAGACATAGTGAATGTCGAGGGATGATGACAAGGGAATCACTTCCTTTCGGTGTGGAATGGCCTGTACGGCGTTTTAAGGGGTCTCTGACGCGTTTTTGTGCGCGGGTGGTATCGGAACACTCCCGGAAGAAACGACGCGTACAGGGCTTCTAAATGCCGTTCTGATGAAATGTCCGCTTGCCCTCCCCCGCTGGGGGAGGGTGGCGCGGCCGTGCCGGGTGGGGACGGTGTGTCCCCCCTCTGTCGCCTTGCGGCGACATCTCCCCCCAAGGGGGGGCGACAAGAGGGACATTTTCCGGGA
>JAFSRZ010000003.1 GCA_017445875.1 Oscillospiraceae bacterium
CCTGCGAGAAAGTATGGGCTTCTTCAGCGGCCAGCACCAAGTCGTCCAACTGCTCCAAAAGGGAGTGCATCTCGAACAGGTACGCTTCCAGCATATCGTTGTTCATGCTCATGGAAAATCCACCTCTGTTTTCTGATTTCGACCGGTAACGGCCCGTTTTCCTGATTCAGGGCATAACCCACGTCTCTTAATCTATTTATCGGCACGTTTTCTAATAAATTAATAGTCCCGTTCCTCTTTTTTTTCGACACGCGCCGGAAAATCCCGGAAGCGTTCCCAATTTCCGGGCGCTGACACGTTTCCCGCGCAAAAATGACAGGAAACCATTGCAATTTCCCGCCGTCCGTGGTAAAGTAAGAATGCGAAAACAGGTTTTACCGGGCGTGTTCGCCGCGCCCGTTTCGATTCCCCCGCAAAGGAGTGTGAACGCCTATGCCGGCACTGTTAGGCCCCACCAATCCGGTACCCGGTTATGACCAGCAGCCCGTACGGATTACCACGCCGCCGCCAACCGATACCACCGTACAGAATATCGTAGACCCCGAACGCGTTGTCCGGCCTGACAGCAAGTCCGAGCGGCAGGACAACGCCGATACCGGTGCCACCCGGTACGAGTCCAATTACATGACGTTCCTGCAACGCCTGCGCGGGGCGCGTGACTTGCCAGAAGTATTCATGCGCATTCTGCAATGGGGCGGTGTGGAGGTCTCGTCGGGAATCCGTTCCGGGTTCGCGCAGGAAATGTCACAGTTTTTAGAGTTTCTCCAGATGGACGAGGCACAGCTTTTGGAATTTCTGAAAAACCAGTTAGAGAGCGGTTCACGCTTCACGGGGCCGCTGTTCGGACTGATTCGGGACGCATACAACGGCACTACATCAGAAATGGCGCGTTCCGACATTCTGCAATTTCTCCGGCGCTACAGCGACTTCTCCTCCACGGAACATTTAGAGGGAAAGTTACTCCGCGAAACCGGGGACATGACAGAATCGTTACCTTCACAGTGGGGCGACCAAGTCAAGGACATTTTAGCGAAATTGCAAAGCGGCGTCGAGGCGGGAGACCGTCAGGGGAACTTGAATCTGTTACGGGAAAAGCTGTTCCCGCTGATTGCGCGCTACGTGACCACGACGCACGACCACGGACGCGCCCGGCACATTCTGTCGATGATGACGCTGGACATAGCGCGTTACGAGAACGGCGACACCAAGGGACTGTTACACGCGTTCCGGCACTTAACATCAATGGGCATTCTGCCCGACGAACTGGGGAAACTGTCCGACGCGGACATATTGCGCCTCCTGAAAGAGTCGGACTTCGCCAAGGCGGCGCAAAATAACGAGTTCGCGGCGCACATGGCGGCGCTGACTAACGCGGCAATCCGGGGCGAGGCGGGCGTGAACGCACAGGAAGCCTTCCGCAATATGATGGCGGCACTGCTCATCAATGAGAGCGTGTACATGCCGCTCAATCACGTGATACTCCCGCTGGACTGGGACGGTAAGAAGATGTTCGCGGAAATGTGGGTTGACCCGGATGTCGGCAACACGCGTCAGGAGTACGGGGACGGGGATTTCCGGATTCTGATTAAACTGGACATTGAATCATTAGGGGCGTTTGACCTGTTGTTCGACGCCCACGGGACGAATGTCAACTTACAAGTAGCGTGTCCGGCGGTTGTCGCGCCGCACGCTCAACAGGTGTCCGAGACACTGGCGGGGATTCTGTCCCGGAACGGCCTCCGCCCGGAACGTGTTACCGTGGCGGAAATGCGGCGGCCTATCGCCATTTCGGAAGTATTCCCCAAGATTTTAGCGGGCATGACCGGCATTAACGTCAGAGTGTAGCATAAGGAGTTGATAGAAAGTGCCGAGACCGGTAAAACGGGCGGTAGCCCTTCAATACGGTGCCGACGACAGCGCCCCCGTAGTGGTAGCCTCCGGCATGGGCTACTTAGCCGAGCGTATCGTGAACGTGGCGCAGGAAAACGGCGTGCCGGTTTACGAGGATGATTCCCTTGCCACGATGCTGACGCAGTTGAATTTGGGGCAGGAAATCCCGCCGGAACTGTATCAGGCGATTGTGGAAATTTACGTATACTTTCTGAATTTCGACGTACAAAACCGGCGTCCGAAGGCGGTGGCACAGACTCTCCCGCCGCCGGAGCCGGAAACCGAAGCCCCCGCGGAAGGAGTGGAAGAATAATGGCGCTTTTCGGATTTCTCAGAAGAGAAAAACCGCAGGACTACTATTTCCTCATGGACAAGAACTCAAACTATCTCGCAAGGGGCAGTTTGCAGAACAATCCCGACAATGACAATATGCTGTTCAAAGTGCTGGACGGCAACATAGATGAAATTCTACGCATGGAAATTGTGCAAGTTGTCCCGGCGGACAAAACCAAGTCCGTGACGATGGGCAAAGCGGTTTCCCGCCGCGCCAACGTTGTCACAATTGAACACATGCGCGACATGGGCATGGGTGTGCGGAAGAATTTCCGCATGCCGGTGGACTTCGAGAGCTTCATCTACCCGGATTCCGGCGGACGCTATATCATCAAGTCCATTGACCTGAGCTGTGGCGGGATTGCGTTCTACACAGTCGCCGAACTCCCCACGGGTTCACAAATGGAAGTCGTGATTCCGATTACGGCGGAAGGCCCCGTCATTGTCCGCTGTACGATTCTCCGGGCGTTTCCGTTCGCGCCGCCCATTCACAAGTACGCCTGTCAGTTTGTGGGGCTGATTCAGGACGAGGAAAACGCGATTCAGGAAGCGGTGTTTAATATCCAGCTTGCCCACATCCGCGACAACGGACGACAGGGAAGGAGTTAAGTTTGAAACCAATCAGAAGATTTCAAAACGCCGCCGCGCTTCTGTTACTCCCCGCGCTCGTACTGCTTGGGACTGTGTTCCCGACGCGGGCGCGTGCCGAGACTATCTACGACGAGGCCATTGAAAAACTCGTCGCGTGGGGCGTGATTCACGGCTATGAGGACGGGGAGGTACACCCCGAACGCATGGTCACGCGGGCGCAGTTTGTGGCGATGGTCAACCGCGCCTACGGCTACTCCGAAAAGGGGGAACATCCGTTCCGCGACATTACGTCCAGCGCGTGGTACTACGACGATATTGTGATTGCCTATACGGCGCGCTACTTCACCGGGACAGACCGCTACAACGCCTCCCCCGACCGTCTGCTGACGCGTCAGCAGGCCATGACCATGCTCGCCAAGAATCTGCGCCTGACGCCGATTCCGGGAGAAGTCACGCAGTTTATCGACGGTAACGGCTTCGCCGAATACAGCAAGGGCTACGTCAAGGCCGCCGTGGAAAAAGGCCTCATCAAGGGCTATCCCGACGGCACATTCCGCCCGGAGGCGAACATTTCACGCGGCGCTATGGCGCTTCTGCTCGAACGGGCGTTAGGGAACCTGATTAAGGAACCCGGCGTCTACGAATTAGACGACGTGTTCGGCAACGTCACGATTTCGAGTTCCAATACCACGCTCCGCAACACGACCATTGCCGGAAATCTGTACATCAGCGGCGGTCTGGAACTGGGCGCGGTCACGCTGGAAAATGTCCGCGTACTCGGTGACATCATTGTAGCCGGTTCGGGCGAGAGCGAGACCGGCGACGAAAGCGTGATTCTCCGCAACGTGGAGGCCAATAATTTAGAGGTGGACAGCGTCAAAGGACAGTACCTGTCTCTCCGCTCGGAGGGTACGACTTCCATACAAAACACGTCCATCCGTTCCAGCGCGTACCTTCAGGACAGGACGCCCACCGGGCGCGGCCTGTTGAATATCACGCTGGAAGGCTCGCGGGAAAGCACATTCTCCCTGTCGGGCAACCTTGAAAACGTGGTCAACAAGACCCCCGCTTCCACGCTCCGCGTCGCCGCCGGTACGCTCCAAAATCTGACCATGGACGAGAAAGCGCCGGAATCCTCCCTGATACTCGACGCCAACGCCACGGTCAAGAACCTGAATCTCGACACCGGCGTACCGGTCACGGGCAACGGCGACGTGGAAAACGTCAATATCAATACGACTGGCTCCATTGTCTCCATGCTCCCGGACAATATCGTGATTCGTCCGGGCATTACGGCGCTGGTGTCCGGCACGCGCATGGATTCCACACAGGCTACCGAAGCGTCCGCCGACCCCCGTCTGCTGGCCGGATACCCGCATGTGTCCAACATCTCCCCGACGGGCGCTACCGCGTGGTTCTCCGCGAACAAGACCGGCACTGTCTACTGGGCGGTCAGCGGCCTGCCGGACGGCTCCGTCAACGAGGAGGAACTGATTAACCCGGCTTCCTACGGCTCCAAGACCATCAGCAGCGGCACCACGCAAATCAAGGAATCTCAGCAGGAAGTACAGGCGAAAGTTCCCCGCCTGACCGCCGGCGGCTCCTACTATCTCTCCGCCATCATGGTCGACGCACGCGGTACCCGTTCCCCGGTGAAAGTTATCTCGTTCTCCACGCCGGACGGCACAATCCCCGCCTTCACCGCCGGATATCCCACCATCAGCGCCAACACCTATGACCGCGCCTCCGCCAGCGTCGACCGCTACAGCGCGCAGGTGATTGTAATGGCAAACAAGGACTGTATGCTCTACTGGGCGCTCTACAACACCGGAAGCGCCACGCCCGCCCCCGGAGATTTCCGCGCCGGTTCACTCGGCGGCGCTATCGCAAGCGGCATTCAGGACTTGACGCGCAGTCTGCCCTCTCTGGTACAGTTGTCCGGACTGCACGAGCAGACGAAATACGACGTGTACTTGTGGCTCACAGACGCCGACTTCGCGCAGAGTTCCGCCGTCCGGAAAGTCACCTTCACCACCGTGGACGGCACCCCGCCCGAATTTCTCACCCCCATGACCGTCAACAGTGTCCGGGCAACGTCCATCCGCTTCACGTGCATGCTCAACGAGGCGGGTACCATTTACTGGGTCGCCGTGCCTTCCGGCATGGACTACCCGTTACCCCCGGCGGGAAGCAGTGTTGTCACCCCCGAATACGCGCAGTTACAGATTTCCTCCGGCATGAACGGTATCAAGAGCGGTTCCGTGAACGCCCGTCAGAATATGCTCGCGCAAATTAACGTGACCGGCTTGCAGTCGGAGACCTCGTACGATATCTGGTATATCGCCAAGGACCTCGCCGGGAACTACTCCGTATATCCCAACGGAGACCCCAACAACCCCAACGACCCCAACAACCCCAAGCGTACCTGTATGATTACGGCGAACACCCTCGACAGCGCCCCGCCCGTCGCTACGCAGGAGTTCACGCGTACCCCCGAATTTACGCCGGGTACCCCCTACGCAGACAGCGACATCCGCATTGTCTTTAACGAGAGTGTCCAGCAGGCGTCCACGAACTCGCGCTTTATTGACCTCTACCAAGACGTGTTGCTTGCGCAGTCCTCGAACGACCGCGACACCGCCAAGGACAATCTCGCCGAAGCGCTCAGCGCCTGTATCCAGCTCTATGACCGCACGAACCCAAGTCTCCCCGTCATGGTCAACGAGCGAAACAGTCTCAACGCCGACACCATCACCAACTGGGGCATTGACTACCGCAACTGTACCGTAACCATGGAAGAAGCAAGAACCGTTGTCACCTTCCCCACGTACCTTGAAACCGACGGACGGCAGACCAGCGCCTTGCGCCTCAGCAGCGGCACATCGTACTATTTCCAGTTGACCGACATTTCCGACACCTCCTCGGCGCAGAACCGCATGCCGACAACGCGTCTTGACCGTTTCCGCACGGTGGCCTCTCAGGTGGCCTTGACCAATTTGAGCCTTGCCGCCGAATCCTACCCCATCGGAATCAGTGACATTGACATGTCCTTCGCCGTCACGCCGATTTCCACTTCCATGGCTGACCCCACCACAACGTGGGATATGCTCATCTGGTCGGACATTTCCTGTGAATACGAAATGTATGTCCGCTCCCGCCTGACGGATTCGCTCTCCTACGACATCTCCGCCGAGACCGACGCCAACGGCTGGCGGCGTATCCAGAATCCTAAAAACGGTTCCGGCGGCTTCGGAAAAGTGGCGATTCCCTCCACGATGAAAAATCAGCGTATCGGGCAGAGCCTCCACTTCAACCTGTACAATTACGGCGTCGGCGAAACGCCCAACCTCACCAAACTTGCCGACGGCAGTGTGTACGAGTACGCCATCCGCTTCCGGGAGATTAACGGCGACAACCAGCGCGGCGGCTGGAGTCAGGAAGTACACTTCTATATTTCCGTGATTTCGGGTTCCTCCAACGAGCTGGGCAACCTCGCTTCCAACATCACGGAAGACCGCTTCAACCTCGCCAAACAGGAAGAAACTGTTAATGAACTCAGTACGCCTCCCGATTTGATGTTCCGTCTGACAAAAGCGTTTCTGGATACCGTCGCGCCGACATTCGCTTCCGGGCGGCCTATCTTCAACCCGGTGGACGTGAGCGTGGAAATGCGTCTGCAAATCTCCCGGCAGGGTACCGTGTTCTACGCCCTCGCCCCCGCTGACGACACTATCAGTACCCGCGACTTGGACGGCTTAGCCGTCAACTGGTACCGGAAAGACGAAATTCCGACAACCGGAAGCGATGTCCGGCTTGACAGTTCCGGGAACGAAGTCCGCGACGAGGACGGCAACCCAATTCCGCTCGCGCCGTTCTATATCTCCACGCCGTCCTATCTCGAAATCGTCAACCCGGAATATGACAACCCGGAGATTATTACCGGCTACGTCCCCATTACGTCCGGCACCGTCACCGCGACAGTCGACGACCTGCTCCCGGATACCAATTACTTCGCCTACTTTGTGATTCGCGGCACGGGTCAGACGTATTCCCCGTACGTGCAGATTTTCCGCTTTACCACCCTGCCGACACAGCGACCTATCCTGACACTCGACCTCGCTAACCCCATTGTCAACGTCGCCACGGACAAACGCGCAATCGTGGACTTCATGATAGTCAACTACAACTCGTCCGCGCTAAGCAGTCTGCTCAGCCGCCCCTTCTGGAACAACGACCCAAGCGGCAACGTCGACCCGCCCGACAATTTCCCCAATTACGCGGGCATTTCCAGCGTGTTGCAGGCACTCGCCACGAACCTTGTCACCTCCGACAGTGAGGGAAAGGGGTGTGTGTTCGACAAGTACGCCACCCAGAACTATAAAGACCAAGTCGCCGAGTATATCCGCGCCTCCTCCTCGAACACAGCCGGAACCATTATCGGCGTCGGACACGGTATCGAAATCGACGTGGGACAGCGACATGTCGTAGACGTGAGTGAGTATCCCATGTCCGAACACGCACAGTACGCCTTCCTCGCCGTCGGGCAGAGCAGGTCCGGCTCCGGCGACGCCTTCCGGTGTATCTACCCCATCACGCTTGTCGACAGCGAAGCGCCCATCATTACCGCCATTCAAAACACGCTGACTATGGACGTGGTGGACGGCAAAGTCGGCAATACGTGCAGCGGGCGTATCTCGCTGACCTTCAACGAGTACCTGTACCACAGCGACGACAGCACCTCCCCGCCGACACTCCGCCAGATTGACCGCGGCCCGATTATCAGTTCTCTGCGGGATACGCCGGAATTTGAGAATTTCCGCGCCGTCGCCTCTCTCATGCAGACGCGTTCTTCTCCGCAAATCAGCCTCATGGAGGACGACGAAAGCCAAATCGGAAAGCAGACACTGACTATCGAGTTCAAACTTGACCACGCCGAGAACGGCACATTCCTTACCTTCTCCGCCGACTTGTGCGACCAGTACAGCAACGTCAGAGGCTCGCCGCTGACAGTTTCCCTCCGCATTGTGCAGTTAAAGACACAAGTCGATGTCGACGACAAGGGCGACCCGATTTACGGCTTTATCTCCACGCCGCTAATCGAGCTTACGCCCGCGTGGGACGGCACCACGTTTGAAAACCGCTAATCCCATGTAGCAGACCACCATACAGCGGCGTCCCGGTGACGGAGACGCCGCTTTCCTTGAAAGGAGACATTTCATGGAGAAGAAGCCTTCCAGCGAAAAAGACGCCCTCATCGCGCAACAGTTCGACCTCATCAATACCCTGACGCGTCACAACTTACGCCGCATGGGCGCGGATTTCTGGGGCAGTCCCGCCGACATCGGAACACCGCAAGCGTTCGGAACCGCGACGCCCGGCAATACGCCGCAAGCGTCCGAAACCAACACGCCGCAAGCGACGCCGGACGCGTCCAAAACCGCGACGCCCGTACAGACGGACGGCGGCGCGGCGCAGTCCCCCGCCGAAAAAACAGAGGAAGTCCCCCCGCCCGAAAGCATGGAGGACTTGCAAAAGGAATTGGACGGCTATATCGGACTGGAAGTCGTCAAAAAGGAAGTGCGGAGCCTCATTGACCTTGTGAAAGTCCACAAAATGCGCCGGGAAAACGATTTGCCGGAGCCGGATTTGTCGTTGCACATGGTATTCACGGGCAATCCCGGCACGGGTAAAACCACCATTGCGCGGTTAATGTCGCGGATTTACTACAGTCTGGGCATTTTGTCGAAAGGACAGCTTGTGGAAACCGACCGTAGCGGACTTGTCGCGGGGTACGTCGGGCAAACCGCGCTCAAAACAAGCAAGGTCATCGAAAAGGCCATGGGCGGCGTGCTGTTCATCGACGAGGCCTACACGCTCAGCGGCAAGGGGGAAAGCGACTTCGGACAGGAAGCCATCGACACACTCTTAAAGGCTATGGAGGACCACCGGGACGACTTAATTGTGATTGTCGCGGGGTACGACGAACTCATGGACGGCTTTATACACTCCAATCCCGGACTGGAATCCCGCTTCAACCGCTTTCTGCACTTCGACGACTACTCCACGGAAGAACTGCTGGACATGTTCAAAATGCGCTGTAATAAGGGCAAGTACACGCTTTCGGAAGAAGCCGAACAAGCCGCGAAAAAGCGTCTGGAAGCCGAAAACAGTCCGTCATTCGGCAACGGGCGCGGCGTACGGAATCTGTTTGAACGGGTGCTTGTGCGTCAGGCCGGACGCCTCGCCGCGCTCGAACAGGTCACGAAAGACCAGCTCATGGAAATCAAGCCGGAAGATTTCGGCGACGGGGAATAAAGCATGCTAAAGCGCGTTGACCGTTACAAGGCCGCACTCGACGCCGTGCGGCCCTTCGGGGGCGACACCCTGCGCGAACTCCGCGACTATTACAAAATCGGTCTGACATGGAGCAGTAACGCCATGGAGGGGAACACGCTCACGATTTCGGAAACAAAAGTCGTACTTGAGGACGGGCTTACCGTCGGCGGACACCCTCTCCGGGAACTGTACGAGACCACCGGACACGCGGCGGCTTACGATTTCATGTTCCCGTTAGCGGGAAAGCGTCAAATCCGCGTCGCGGACATCCGGGAAATGCACCGCTTATTCTATCAGCAAATCGACGCTTCCCGCGCCGGAATCTGGCGCGACCGTCCCGTGATTGTCACCGGGAGCAACTATGTCTTCCCGCCGCCGGAAGATATCGAAACGGAAATGCGACAATTAGAGGCATGGGCAGTCGAAAACAGGGCGCGTCTCCATCCGGTGGAGTTCGCGTCCCTGCTTCACCTGAAACTTGTTACGGTTCACCCGTTCATAGACGGCAACGGGCGTACCAGTCGACTTGTCATGAATCTGTCCCTGCTTCAGGACGGCTATCAGTTAGCGGTCATTCCGCCCGTCTGCCGCGCCGGGTATCTGTCGGCGGTTCGACGCTATCAGCTTCACGGAGATTCCCGCCCGTTCGCGGACTTCATCGCGGAACGTGTCTTGGAATCCGAAAAGGAAATCATGCGTCTGCTGCATATTCCTTTCCCGAAAAATTAAGGGGCATTTGTGTTAAAAGCCCTCTCCGTCGCTACGCGACACCTCCCCCGCTGTGCGGGGGAGGCGGAAAGCCCGACATTTCCGGTGAAATTGTCGCGTTTTCTTTGTCGGCAGTCCCGCGAAGCCCTCCCCGCGTGCGGGGAGGGTGGCACGTCGCGCCGGGTGGGGCATTTTTACCCCCTCTGTCGCCTTACGGCGACATTCAGTCGATATGATAGAGGGCGTCGGCGAGAAGCCAGATTTGGGAATACGGCCTCATCAGATTCCACACGCCGCCGCCTTGCAGGCCGTAATCGTCTATGAGACGCAGTTTCGCCGATATACTCCGGGCGTCCTCGAACCACACTTCATGTACGGTGCCGAAGTTGTCCGTATAGTGGAAATAGGGCGCTTGCGCGGTCTCGTCAAACTGTATGGCAATGTCGTAATCAAGGGCGAGTTGCACCGCTTTCAGGTTCGAGATAGACCGGGCGCGGGTGACGCCTCTGACGAACGGTAACGCCCAGTCGTAGCCGTAATTCGGAATGCCCAGAAAGATTTGTCCCGGCTCGATTTCCGTCACGGCGTAGTTTAACACGGCGCGGACATTCGGCAACGGCGCGACAGCCATTGGCGGCCCCGCCGTGTAGCCCCATTCGTAGGTCATCAGCAACACGGCGTCGACCGCCGCGCCGATTGCGCGGTAGTCGTGCGCCTCGTACAGAAGCCCCGGCTGATTGGCGCGTACTTTCGGCGCTAACGCCGCCCACACAAATTTCCGCCGCTTGCGGAGTTCGCCCCGCAGACGCCCTAAAAATTCCGCGTACGCCGCGCCCAAGTCCTCCGGCAGATACTCAAAATCGACATCCACGCCCGCGCTGTTGATTTCGTCGGCGCGGGCTGACACGTCCCGGATGAGCTGATTTTGTACGATGGGGTCTGTCAGGACAGCCGCGCCCCGCGCCGTGTTGAAGGTGCCGTCCTCCGTGAGCGTGGACAGATGTAAAAGCGCCCCCGTGCCGTGACGCCGCGCCGCCGTCCTCATAGACCAGTCATTCAACTCCAAAAGCCGCCCGTCCGCGCCGATTCCGTACGTGAACGGGGACAGATATGTCAAATACGGCAACTGTGCGCTGAGCAAGTCCGCGTTAATATTCGGGTAGGCGTAGCCGTTGAAAACGGCGTCGCCTAACGTGCGCTCCTCCCGGTAGGACAGAACCAGTGTTTGTCCGGGATAAATGCTGTCACGTCCGCCCAAAGGCCAGTTCCGCCGCCACAGAGTACGCGTCGACAACCCGTGGCGCGACGCGATACCGGATAATGTCTCCCCCGCCCGTACGCGGTGCGTCTGGAGCGGGAAGCGTACAACCAGTGTCTGTCCGACAGCAAGTCCGCGCCTATCTACAACGTTGTCGGCGGCGAGGCGTCCGGCGTCCACGCCGTATTCCGCCGCGATACCCGGTAATGTCTCCCCCGGACGCACTACATGAATTGTCATGCAATCACCCCATGACAGACTATGCCGCCGTATCCCGGACTATTCCCGCGTGTTTGCCCCCCTCTGTCGCCTTACGGCGACATCTCCCCCCGTTACCGGGGGGAGACAAGCGTTAAGCGGAGACTTTTTCTATTATCGTGTCCCGTCGCGCCAGAGTTCGAGGACGTAGCAATCGAAGTGCCGCGCCCACGGGCGGAACATCGACAACTGTTTCAGACCGCGACTGCCCCACGGGTACGCGACACTCACTAACATTTCCGGCGGCGGCACCGGCAGCCACCCCGGCGGAATCACGCGCAGAAGCGTGGATTCGTCGAGGCGTCCGCCGGGAAGCGTGACCTGTTCGAGCGGAACGGGAAGCCATAACGACTTGACAGGCCGCTGTACATTGCGCGTACGGCGGAGCAGTTTCAGATACATGTCGCGTCACTCCGTGCTTTCAGATACATAACGGGTTACTTGTGTTGCGGATACATAACGGGTTACTTGTGTTGCGGATACATGTCGGGTTATTCCGTGAAAGCTATCAGGACTTCCACGCGCTGACCGTCACGCCAGAGTGTCAGCGGCATGGCCTCCCCGACATGGTAGCGGCGTCGGGCGCGCAACAGGTCACGACTACTCGCTACTGTCTCCGTGTCGGCGACGATGATGTAGTCACCGACTTGTACGCCGGCCTTTTCGGCGGGGGAATCGGGCTCGACTTTCAACACGCCGATACCCCATAGACCCGGTTCGACTTCCGTTCCGAAGGAATCGACAGAGACGCCTATCATGGGTTCGGGCTGACTTTTGCCGTACGTCAGCAAATCGTTTACGAGGCGTTCCATGGACGCCGACGGAATGGCGAAACCAAGTCCCTCCACGGTGGAGCGCCGCGAACTCATCTTGACAACGTTAATACCGACGACTTGCCCGTACTGGTTAATGAGGGGGCCGCCGGAGTTGCCCGAATTGAGCGCGGCGTTTGTCTGAATCAGTGTCATGGTACGCCCGTCTACGAGTACATCCCGGTCAATGGCGGAGATAATGCCGTTTGTAAGTGTCCCCCGAAACTCAATGCCCAGCGGGTTCCCGATTGCGTACACGTCATCCCCGACAGTCAACAATTCGGAGTCCCCAAACTGCGCGGCGGGGAGTACGTCGGAACAGTCCATTTTGAGTATGGCAAGGTCATTCTGTTCGTCGCCCGCGACATAGAACGCCCGGTAACTGTGTCCGCTGTGGAGCATGGCGCGGCATTCGGTGCCGCCCTGCACTACATGATAATTTGTGACAAAATAGCCGTCCGTCGAGAAGATAACGCCCGTGCCGACCGCCGCCGTCTTTTCGTCGAGGCCGACAATGACCGTGACCACGGACGGGTTGACATTCTTATAGACTTCCTGCGCGGTCTGTGTGTCGCCGTGTTCGCGGAGAAGCGTAAAGACAGGGCCATCCCCGACAGGCCAAGTGGGAATTTTGATTTCGAGGTCTTCCCGGCTGTTGTCGTTGTAATCTTCGCGGAAGTCCCAGAAAAAGCGGTCTGTGAAGTTTTGCGCGTGGTAGCGTTCCCAGAGTCTGCCGCCGACGGCAAGCGCGCCCGCGAGTGCCATACCGCACAGAAAGCCCAAAAACCAGTAATTCCGCTGTTTTTTGCGCGTACGTCGCGGCTTGTATGACGATTCAGGCGACATTTCGGCGGCGTGTGTCGGTTTTGTTGTGTCCGCAGACACGGGGACAGGTTCCGGGGGCGGTGCTGTGTCCACGGACACGGACACGGGGACGGGTTCCGGCGGCGGTGCTGTGTCCACGGACACGGGGACGGGTTCCGGCGGGGTTTCCGCCTGCGGAAATGTTTCTCTGACAGCGGGGGGCAAGTCCGGCGCGGGGGACGGTGTTCCCACTTGCGGGAGTGCTTCCTTGTCTCCCCCCTCCGGGGCGACACTTGACACGGGCGGCGGCGTTTCCTGTCCCGACAGCGGGACATTTTCAAAACTTTCCATGCGTTGCTCACTTTCCAGACCGGGCGGAACGCCGGAGCGCCCACGCCCTACATGATACGTAACGAAAAGGTAAATTCCGTCACGCCGTTTCGGCTCGTGACGTAAATTTCCTCTTTGTGCTGTTTCAGAATCGTCTTGACGATATACAGTCCGAGGCCTACGCCGTCGCGGTCTTCTCCGCGTGACTTGTCGCTTTTGTGGAAGCGGTCGAACAGAAGGGGCAGTTCTTCGGGCGGAATCGTTTCCCCGGCGTTGCGGACTTTGACGACGGCTCTTGTGTCGCGTGCCTGTACGCCGAAATATAACACGGATTCCGGTCTTGCGAACTTGACCGCGTTTTCGAGCAGATTGTAGAGGACTTGTATTATCATGTCCATGTCGCCGAGTACGAAAATAGACGCGTCGGGGATATCGGCTTCCACGTCAAGTCCGCGGTCGGTGATTTTCTTTTCCATGGAAATCAGCACGCGCCGCATACTCTCGCACAGGTCGAAACTCCGCCCGTTGCGCAACGGGTCCATAGTCTGGAACTGGTTCACGTCGAGCATGCGCCGCACCATACGACTTAAACGGCGGCTTTCCTCCGCGATAATTTCCAGATATTTCCTCTCTTGGGCGACAGGTATTGTCCCGTCCAAAATGCCGTCGGTGTATCCGGCGATTGTGGTCAGGGGCGTCTTGAGGTCGTGGGACAGGTTCGAGAGAAATTCCCGGCGCTGTTCCTCCTGATGTTGCAGGATGTCGGCCATTTGATTGAAGGAAGCGGACAACTCCCCGATTTCGTCCGACTGGTCACAGTCTTTCATACGGGTGTCGAAGTCGCCGAGGGCGTACTGCCGGGTGGCGCGTACCATCTCCTGAAGCGGTAACACCATCTGCGAGGCGGTCACGGACACCGCCAGAAAGGATATCAGCATCATGGCGGCGGCGGTCACGAAGTACAGGGAAATGAACGTGTTCCAAAGGCGGTCGAGGCGCGACGCCGTGGACGACGCGAACACAATGCCGACTGTCTCATTGTTCCGGGGATTGACGGCGGCGACACCCGCGATTAAGCGTCCCATGTCGGCGCTTTCCCGGAACTCGCGCACGGGTTTTTCGGGGGAGACTTTTCCGGCGAGTTCCCGCAATAATGCCCAATCGGCGTCGGTGTACGAGGAAACGCCCTCCCCGGTGGCGTACACGGGATTCCTGTTTGTGTCGTAGAGGATAAACTGTACGCCGCTGATATCGGCGGCGAAGTCGGCGAGATTGAAGAAGTACGGGTTGTCTTTCAACTTTGTAAACGGCACGTGGTATTCGTTGGCGGAATTGCGTATCGTGTAATTGACGCACTGTTTCGCCATGGATTCGGCGCGGGTGGCGAGTTCGGCTGTCTGTTCCCGGCGCATATGAATGTAGCTCAGCGAGAAGAACACAAATCCCAGTAACACCAGCGTCAGAAGCACCATACCGGCGGTCACGAGAAGCTGACGCCAGTACATCCCCCGGAAACGTTCCTGACGGTTTTTCATTTTGCCGCCCGCTTTCCGTCGCGTAACTCGAACTTGTAGCCGACGCCCCAGACCGTACACAGACCCCACTCCGGGGAAACATTCTCGATTTTTGTCCGCAGGCGCTTGATGTGTACGTCCACGGTACGACTGTCGCCGAAGTAGTCGAAGCCCCAGACCTCGTCCAGAAGCTGATTCCGGGTGTAGACCTTGTTCGGCGTGGAGGCCAGATGATAGAGCAACTCCAATTCTTTCGGCGGGGTGTCGATTTTCTTGCCGTCGACGACGAGTTCATAGGCGTCGCGGTTTATCATGAGTTTGTCGTAGTGCAGGACTTTTCTCGTGTCGTTGGGGATTTCGTAGCGGCGGAGTACGGCGTTAATGCGGGCAATGAGTTCTTTCATCTCGAAGGGCTTGACGACGTAATCATCCGCGCCCATTTCGAGGCCGTGGATACGGTCAAAGAGTTCGCTCTTGGCGGTGAGCATGATAATCGGTACTCTGGACGTTTCCCGGACACGGGCGCAGACCGCCCACCCGTCCATGACCGGGAGCATGATGTCAAGGACCATCAAATCGGGGACTTTCTTTTGGAACTCCTCAACGGCTTTCGCGCCGTCGGAAGCCATGCGGACGCCGAAGCCCTCCTTGTCAAGATACATATGGATGAGGTTGGAGATATTATAATCATCTTCCACTACCAGAATGTCGCGCCCCATAACGATGAAACCTCCTGTTTCTGTACGGCACATTCCAATTGACGCGTCATGTAACGCGTCCCGTTCAGGCGGGATTATAGCACGGCGCGGACGCAATTTCTTGAATATTCTGTAAATGATGAAAAACTTTTCACGTGGGCGGTGAAGTATGCGCAAAGGATTGGTTGAAAAGGTTCGTTTTGCCCCCTCCGTCGCTACGCGACACCTCCCCCGCACGGCGGGGGAGGCACAAAGCCCGACATTTCCTGTGGAATTGTTACGCTTTCCCTGTCGGCAGTCCCGCGAAGCCCTCCCCGCGGGCGGGGAGGGTGGCGCAACGCGCCGGGTGGGGCGGTTTCAAGTTCATAACATCAGGTAAAAATCCCTTTCTTTTCACCGCACAGGTTGAAACTTTTCACGTGGGCGGTTGAAATTCCCTTGCGCGCCGGGTGGGGGCAAGCGCTGTCAGGACGGCGTGACCTCCGTCCACGGCTGGAACGTGTGACCGATTTCCAGCGCGTCCGAAAGAAACGTGTTCAGACCGGAACGGCTGACGGTTCCGCCGAGCCAGAGCGAGAACGTTTCCGGCTGTTGGGAAACGGCGTCCAGTAATTGCGCGGCCTGCCGGGACGTGCGAAGCGGCGTCTCCGTGCGGTCGAGCGCGGGACGCAGACACAGAAATCCGGCGTTCCGTACGGCGCGGGACAATTCCTCCCCGGCACCGTCCACGCAGACCAGACGCGTTTTTTCCATGGTCGTGTGGCGCAGAAGCGAATTACACGCTTCCAGACATTCCAGCACGCTTTCCGGCGCGCCGGACGGGACATAAAGCCCGACACGGTATCCGGTAGCGGTCATTCTCCGCAGTAAGTCGCCGTTGCCGGACAGAAACGCCTCGTCACAAAAGACCGTGGCGCGAAGCCCGTACCGGTCGAGAACGTCCAGCAAAGAGGCGGTCACGCCGTCGCCGCGCAGACAGAGATACACTGTCTTTGGTTCGGGCGGCGGTTCGGGTTCGGGTGTCGTGACGGGTTCGGGTTCCGGCGTCGTGACAGGTTCGGGTTCCGGCGTCGTGACCGGTTGCGGCGGTTCCGGTTTCGCGGTCGACGACGTAACAGGTTTGTCCGGCGTTGTCGACGATGTGGCGGGTTTGGAGACTGACGATGTGTCCGGCACGGACGGCGCGGAATCCGGCTCTTCCGGCGCTACGGGTGCCGGTTCCGGTTCCGGTATCGTGACGGGTTCGGGTTCCAGCGCCGCGACATACTCCTGATAGGCCGTGTTCAGTTGGAATGTCGCCGCCTTGGCGAAAGCCCGTTCTGTCATGACAAAGGAATCACTCCGCAACCAGACAAGTTTCCCGTGTTCCACGTCGGTGGTCGAGTAGAGCATGTCGAAATAGTTCGCCACGACGTACGCCGGGACAAAGAAATTGTCGCCGCGATAGATGAGGCCGGGGGAATATGTGCGTTCTTCCGGGTCTTTGGCGTAGGGGACATCCTTTTGAAACAGCAGACACTTGTCACCGCGATAAATCAGCATGGAATTTTGGATTTTGGCGCGGGAAATGCCGGTTGTGTCGCGTACGTTTCCGGTGAATATGTCGCCGGAAATGTACAGGTAGCCGTCGTCCCAGAAAGGCATAGTCTCCCCGGAGAGCGGGAGAACCATATTTTCCACGGCGACAAAGTAAAGTTCCTCCTGTTGCGAGGCGGCGGCGCGGGACAGTCCGAACAGGCACAGAATGCAGAATGCCGCCGCTATGATTCGCTGTCCGCGAGACATGACACGCGCTCCTTTCCGTCACGGTTCCTCCAAAGTGGTGTCCACCGTGAACGACAATTCAAAAGTACGGTTCCACGGGAACAGGTAATCCCGTATGGACACGGCGAAAATATTCCGCGTTGTCCACGGCGAGAGGCCGCGGAGAAGTTCCGTATTGCGCAGATTGTCGCAGACCTTTTCACATTCCGGCGCGAACAGTTCCGAAAGTTTGCGTTCAATCCGTACCCGGTAAGGGGTATCGGGCGGGATGTTGCCGGTGTCGACGTTGAGCGACTTCAAATAAGCGTTGAGGGGTTCGCGGGTGTGCAAAATGTACTCCGTCAGCGCCATGGAGTTTGCCATCTGCCGGACTTGCGCGGCGTCGGCGTCGAGACCGCCCCCGGCGTCACAACACAGGTATAAATAGCGCGAGAACCCCATAGCGAACGCCGCCCCCGTGACATTCGCTTGGTCATACTTCCCGGCGTAGGCCACCAGTCCCGCGAACGGGACACGCTTTAATAATTCCTGTTCGAGCGCGTCGCCGTAGGCGTTGTTGCTGGCTTCGTTCAGGACTGTTGGAATGTGCAGGGCAAGATTTCTTTCGAGTGTCGAGACTAATTCTTCTATATATTCGTCGGACTGTTCCGGGTTTTCCGGGGCGGTCATGACAAGAAATTGTAACTCGGCGTCTTTTTCGTCGACCTGTTCGGCGCGGAAAAAGTCAAGGTGCAGTTTTACGACATCCTCCAGCGTGTACAGGTCGAACTCCGACGAATGTTTCTCTTCCGTGCCGCCGACGTAGCGCACCGACGCCCGGACATGATAATCATAGGCCTCTTGCGCGACACGTCCCACGAACAGCCGCGCCAGACTGTCAAGCCCCGCCATGACCGCGATTCCCGACGACACGTCGTCGCCGATACGCGTACGCAGATAGCGCAATTCGTTGTACTGGATGTTCTCCCGGTTTGACGAATCATCCACGCCGATGAGCAGTTGCACGTTGTCAAAGGCTTGGATTTCCGACAAAACTTCGTCCGTGAGCGTGAGTTTCCGCCGCCGTACGCCTAAATACATGTCCAGCAGTCGCGGCGTGAGCGCGTCCCGGAAGCGTTCCTTTTCCAGCGCGTTTTCGGCGGGGGTGTGTCCGTCCTGCGCGTAGGGGTAGAGCGAAAAGACATGTTGCAAGGTCAATTCCCTGTCCGGCAGTACCGGACGCGGCACCATGCCATATTCCCGCAAAGCGTAATATTCGGCCTCCCCGATTCCGCGATAGCCGACAGTCGGCGACAGCCGCGCCAGACTGTCAAACAGGTACAACCTGTTCCGGGGGTTTTTCGCTATGGGAAGCACGTACTTTTTGAACGCCTCAATTTCGCCCATCGTGGAACGCTTGGAGAATGTCAGGGGCCACGTCTCCCGCACGGAGCGCGAGTGTACCAGTCCGCCCGAAAAGAGCTGGTCAAGCGACAGTATGAACGTCTGACACCCGGCGCGGCCCATGTCGCGCACCCATTCAAAGAGCGCTTCCCGGTTGCCGTAGGGGGTACCGTTTTCGTTACGGGGCTGACCGTCCAGCGCCGTACGGAACCAGTCGCGGGGGGGCATGACGATTTCCCAGCCCGACGCCTCCGCCGCGTATACCACATCCTCAAAGTTGTCGGTGCGGTCGTCGAGCGGCACGTAGGCGATGACGCGTGACCAGTCGCGGAAACGTTCCGGGTACAGGCGACGTTGCGCGAGTTCCCACGCAATCAGCGCCAGCAAAAGCACAATCACGCCGACAAGTATCGGACGTAACGGAAATTTACGATGTTGTTTTCTTCTACGCCGCATGGCCTCCGCTCCTTTCGCCGCGATAACGTGACTATTTTACAAAAGCCAACACAAAATGTCAATACCACGGAAATTTCCGTCTTGACATTTTCTGACAGGTGTGCTATCATGCGTCTAACAAACATATGAACAATTGTTCATATGAACTATGGAGGGACAGCGTATGAAAAAGACGTATCAAATTGACGTGGACTGTGCCAACTGCGCCAACCTGATGGAGGAAACCGCCAATAAAACCGAGGGCGTCAAACACTGTACGGTCAGCTTCATGACGCTCAAAATGAAAGTCGAGTTTCAGGACGGCGTGGACGCGTCCGAAGTCATGGAGCGCGTCCGCGAGAACTGCCGCAAGGTCGAGCCGGACTGTGAAATCTATCTGTGACACGGAATAGTGTCCGCTGACACGAGAGAAGGCTGATTTTCATGAACCGGAAACAGAAAACACTCCTGATACGGATTGTCGCGGCGGCGGTCTTTTTCGTGCCGCTGTACCTGATTTCCGAACAACTCATTCCCGTACGCATGCCGCCCGCCGCGCTGTTTACACTCTTTCTGTTGCCGTACCTGCTGGCGGGGTACGACGTTCTCCGGAAAGCGTTACTGGGTATCCGCAACCGTCGCGTGTTCGACGAAAACTTCCTCATGACCGTGGCGACACTCGGCGCGATTGTCCTCGGCGAGTACGCCGAAGGTGCCGCCGTCATGATTCTGTATCAGGTCGGCGAACTGTTCCAGAGTTACGCCGTGGGCAAGAGCCGCCGCAATATCACGGCGTTGATGGATATCCGCCCCGATTACGCTAATTTGGAAGTCGACGGCGCGTTACACCGTACTGACCCCGACGAAATCCCCGTGGGAAGCGTGATTGTCGTACAGCCCGGCGAAAAAGTCCCGCTCGACGGCGTGGTATTGGAGGGACATTCGTCCCTGAACACAAGCGCCCTGACAGGGGAAAGCGCGTTACGCGATATCGCCCCCGGCGACGAAATTTTGAGCGGCTGCGTCAACATGAACGGCGTTCTGAAAGTCCGTACCTCCAAGGAGTTCGACGAATCCACCGCTTCCAAGGTCCTTGACCTCGTGGAGAACGCCGTAGCACGGAAAGCGAAGTCTGAAACCTTTATCGCAAAGTTCGCCCGATACTATACGCCGTTCGTGTGTTACGCCGCGCTGGCGTTGGCAATTGTCCCGCCGCTGTTTCTGACGCTGACGGGTTCCGGTGGCGCGTGGGGGACGTGGATTTTCCGCGCCTGTACGTTTTTAGTGATTAGCTGTCCGTGTGCGCTGGTTATCAGTATTCCGTTGAGCTTTTTCGCGGGAATCGGCGGAGCCAGTCACCGGGGCATTTTAGTCAAGGGCGCGAACTATCTCGAAACGCTTGCCGATGTCCGCGTGATTGCCTTCGACAAAACCGGCACCATGACCAAGGGCAGTTTCAACGTGACCGGCGTACATTATCCGTCGATGGACGAAAGCGCCTTACTGGAATATGCCGCCCATGCGGAGTGTGCGTCGTCACACCCTGTCAGTCGAAGCCTCCAGACCGCGTACGGCAGAACCCCCGACCGGAACCGTGTCGACAACGTGCGCGAACACGCCGGAGAGGGCGTCACGGCGAACGTCGACGGCGTACAAGTCGCCGTGGGCAACGAAAAACTGATGAAGCGTTTAGGCGTACCGTTCCGCCCGTGCCACCACCCCGGAACGATTCTGCACATGGGCATTGACGGCGCGTACGGCGGACATATCGTAGTTTCGGACGAACTCAAAGACCACGCCTCTGAAGCCGTGCGGCAGTTGCGCCGCGCCGGTGTCGAGAAAATTGTCATGCTCACCGGCGACACCGAAGCCGTCGCGGAACGTGTCGCGGCGGAACTCGGCCTCACCGACTACCGCGCCGGACTGCTTCCCGCCGACAAAGTAGCCTGTGCCGAAGCGCTGTTACAGTCCTGCAAGCCGCGTCAGAAATTCGCGTTCGTCGGTGACGGAATCAACGACGCCCCGGTACTTGCCCGCGCTGACATTGGAATCGCTATGGGCGCGCTCGGTTCCGACGCCGCGATTGAGGCCGCCGACGTGGTACTCATGGACGACGACCCGTTAAAGATTGCGACCGCCATTCGCATTGCCCGAAAGTGTCTGCGGATTGTGCGGGAAAACATTGTCTTTTCACTGACAGTCAAAGCGGCGTGTCTGCTGTTGGTGGCCGTCGGACTGGGGAATATGTGGCTTGCGATAGCCGCCGATGTCGGCGTGATGGTGCTTGCCGTTCTCAACGCCATGCGCTGTCTCATGGTCGAGAAATTATAACAAAACCGCCGTTCCCCGGTTTGTCACGGGGAGCGGCGTTACCATTTTCTGGAAGTAAAAAATTTGGAAAAATTTCAAAAAATCTCTTGCAATCCGTTTCGGAATCTGGTATCATAGGAGATGTAGTGGAAGCCTTACAAGTCGGCGGACATTACCGGAAACAGAATAAGCGGTAGGCCGTGCAGTGTGACCAGCACCGTACAGCCCTATGATGAGTGAAGCGTTCAACCTACCACTCAACACAACAGACGATTTATGCCTGCACCGTGGGCATAGTATACCTATTTTCCCGGACGTTTGCAAGAGGAAAACAGGTTTTGTAATCGTTTTGTAAAGTTCTGAAAGGTTCAGGCGGTGTTGAGTTCACGCTCGGCACCGCCTGTTTTGTTTCTGTCAGGGATGGTCTGGACGTGTCCAGACACCAACTGTCAGAAAGGTCGGGATGTGGAGAAAAATGTACAACGTCTGTATGAAAGGAGGTGCAACTGTGTTATTCTATATTTTAGATTTGCTGACAGGCGGTATGAGTAATGTAAACCGCGACAGTTCCAGCATGAAGAAATATAATGCTGACCCCGGGCGATACAAAGTTTTTGATAATCCAACCGAGCGGTCAAAGGTGGCTCGAGAAATTAAACAGCACACTGACGCAAACAGGAACAGATGATAACATTGGATAACTAATACGGGGCGCGGACACCGGTACAGGCGTCCGCGCCTCTTGACGTTGCGCGGCGTCGCGGCTATAATGAACGCGTAACGCTTCACGGATGTTGTCAGGAGGTTGTAGCATGGCGATTATTGGCGTATACAACGGCTCGTATATCGAGACCGACCACAAGTTTGAGAAGAACCAGCGTATTATTCTGACGCCGATTGAGCGTCCCAAGGGGCCGCCCGACCCGGTGAAAAAGGCACTGATTGAGGAACTCTACGGGTGCGCCCGTGACCCCGGCTTGACGCTGGAGGAAACCAAAGCGGAACGGCGGAATAAACAATGAGACTGTTAATCGACACGAATGTGATTTAGATTACCTTCATACATACGAATAACCCCGCCCGACTGTTACGCCGGACGGGGCTTTGTTACGGGTCAGCGGAAAGTCTGACATGTTCGGTGAAGCGGACAATATTTCCGTTTCGACGTTATTTGGACAGTTGCGCGGGGTCGCACAGGACACGGAATGTGTCACTGTCCAGCGCGAAAATACGGAACTTGACCGCGTTGCCGGGTACTTGTGCCGTGTAGGTGTCGCCGTTGGGCGTCGCCGGAACCGCGGACACCATTTGTCCGTTTTGCAGGTAGCACGACACAAACGCCGATACATTCCCGCTGATATTCTCCGTGCGGAACGTGACAAGATTGTTTTCGAGTGTGGCACCGGTCACGGCGGGAGCGTTGCCGGGGTCGCGGATACTCGCTAACAGGCCTTTCCAGTTGTCGCCGAACACGCGCCAGTCGCCGCGCTGGTCCTGATAGAACAGCGTGTAACGGTCACTGTCCGCGCCGGCGATGTGTACAAGCACCTGTTTGAGTTCGGGCGTAGTTTCGGCGGCGGCCTTGTAGGGGTCGTAGGCGCTCTGACGTACCACGACTGTCACGGGGGTGTCGGGCGTGTAATTGTTGGCGGGCGTCGCGCCTTTCAGATAGGCGTTGCCGATATAGGGATATTTGTTGTTCTGTAGCATGCGGTCTTTCAGGAACGATATCCACGGCGTGTACTCCGAGAACGGATAGCACAACTGTTTTCCGTTGGCGTCCTTGGAACCGGGCTTTTCGGTGGCAGTATTCGTGAGATAGTCGAGCATTTGCAGACAGGTTTCGGGATGTTCGGGCGTCCACGTACGGAACGCGAGGAACAGTAACGCCATGGTCTTATAGGGGCTGTCCAACTTGTACTGTACAATGTCCTCGTAGGACGTGGGGACGGTCGGGAAGGTGAAAGTATACTGGTCAAGGGTAATGTCAATGGGGTTGTCGTTTTCGTCGACGGCCTTGCCGGGAACTTTGTCAATTTTCAAATCCGGCTCTTTCTGCGGATTGGCGGGGGAGGCGGATTTCACGACTTCCGGGGGAAGCGGAATATCTCCGCTGGGCGTCTTGACATCCGTCAGGAGGCCTTTCCAGTTGTCGGAGAACACGCGGTAATCTCCGCGCTCGTCCCTGTAGAAAATCGAATAGCGGTCGTTATCCGCGCCGGGAATCGTCGTGAGAACTTGGTAGAGTGTGGGGTCGGTGAGGTGTCCGCCATCGGGCTTGTAGGGATTGTAGACGCTCTCGCGCACGGTGACAGTATAGGGTTCGGTGGGCGTGTAATCGTTGGAAGGCATAGCGCCGTCGAGATAGGCGTTGCCGATATAGCGGTACTTGTTGTTCTGCGTCATGCGGTCGCGTACAAAGTCCGTCCACCACTGGTACTCCGAAAATTTGCGGCTCAACTTGCGCCCGTTGGCGTCCTTCTTGCCGGAATCAACATTCGGATTGGTAAGGTAATCCATCATTTCCAGACAGTCTTTCTTATTGTCGGGCGTCCACGTCCGGAAAGCCATTATCATCAGCGCCATTGTCTTATAGGGGCTGTCCAGTTTGTATTGTACAATGTCCTCATAGCAAGTCGGAATCGTGGAGAAGGTGAAAGTATGCTGCTGCACGGTGACATCCATAATGACGGATTCGCCGTTGTCGTCGACGCCGGGGGCTTTGGCGGGAATGTCAAAGACAGTTTCCACGGGTTCCTGTTGCGGGTGGGCGGGATTCTCCGGGCGTACATATTCCGGCGGCATGATAATGTCACACAAAGGCGTCTGGACATCGGCTAACAGGCCTTCCCAGTTGTCGGAGAACACGCGCCAGTCTCCGCGCTGGTCTTGGTAGAACAGGGAATAGCGGTCGTTATCAGCCCCGGCAATGTGAATGAGGACTTGTTTGAGTTCGGGGCTTTCTCCATCGGCGGCCGTGTAGGGGTCGTAGACACTCTGCCGCACGGTGACAGTAATGGGTGTCGTGGGGGTGTAGTCGTTGGAGGGGGTAGCGCCGCCCAAGTACGCGTTGCCGATATAGCGGTACTTGTTGTTCTGCGTCATGCGGTCTTTGACGAAAGATTTCCAGTAATTGTACTGCGAACACGGGACGGCGAGTTTATGCCCGTCGGCGTCCGTTTTCCCGGAATCACTCTTTGTGTTGGTGAGGTAGTCCATCATTTGCAGACAGTCGTCGGGATTATTGGGCGTCCAAGTCCGGTAGGCCATGAACAGTAACGCCATTGTCTTATAGGGGCTGTCGAGCTTGTACTGTACAATGTCCTCGTAGGTGGTCGGGACGGTCGAGAATGTAAAGGTATACTGTTCTACCGTGGTGTCAATGACAATGGGGTTTCCGTCCTCGTCGATACCGGCGGCTTTCGCTTTGAGGATTTCTTTCTTGACATCCGGCTCTTTTTGCGGGTTGGCGGGATTGTCGGAGCGCACGACTTCCGGCGGGTAGAGGATATCCTGTTCGGCGGTCTTGATATCCGATAACAGGTTTATCCAACTGCGGCGGGACACCTTCCAGTTGCCGTCGTTGTCCTGCGAGAAGAGGCAATAGCGTTCGTTATCCGCGCCCGCGAAGAAAATCAGCACCTGTTTCTGTAACGGGCCCCATTCGTCGGACTGCTTGTAGGGGTCGTAGACGCTCTGCCGCACGGTGACAGTAATCGGCGTGTCGGGCGTGTAGTTGTTATCGGGGGTCGCGCCGCCCAAGTACGCGTTGCCGATGTACTTGTACTTGTCGTTCTGGGTCATGCGGTCGTTGAGCGCGGAAATCCACGGCTTGTAGCGCGAGAACGGACACTTTTCATCCGTGCCGGAGATGGTGCTTTCGGTGTCGGTGAGGTAGTCGAGCATTTCCAGACAGTCTTTTTGATTGTCGGGCGTCCAAGTCCGGTAGGCCATAATCAAAAGTGCCATGGTCTTATAGGGGCTGTCGAGTTTGTACTGCCGGATTTCCCCGGCGTTGGCGGGGACGCTGGAAAACGTGTAGGTATACTCTTTTACAGTGACATCCATGGGCTTTCCACTCGTGTCCAGCGCCTTGGCCGGGACATCCTTGACGGTTTCGACGGGTTCAGTCTGCGCGGCCTTGAGTTCCGCCGCGAGGATTGCCCCCGAAAGCGTCTGCGCGCACAGAAGCACGCAAAGGGCAAGTGTCAGGATACGCTTACCCGTCTGTTTGAGGGAATGTTTCATAATTGGTTCATCCTCCTTTTCGGGGTCGAAAACGGGAAAAATTTTCCATTTTCGACGCGTTTGCCGCACGGGACGGGTCCGCGTGGCAAGATGATTATAACCCTGTGCAACAAAAATTACAAGCCCTTCCATGTTTGCGTCGGTGTAAAATAATTGCGGGACTTTCTCTGGAAAAATATGGAATATAATTTAGTTCATATATTTCTATTAAAGGCGTGATGTTCCCACACATACGCCTTGATTTCCGCGTAAGTGGCCTTACTTTCGGCGGCGGTAGCGTCCAGTTCGTCAAGGTTCAAGTTGAGCACTATTCTGTATCGGGTTTTTGTCGGGACAGAAGAACAACGGTCTCGACATGCCTTGTACCGGGAAACATGTCGACGGGGGAGGCGCGGCGGACACGGTAACCGTAAGCGGCGAAACGCTGTATGTCGCGGCCTAACGTGCCGGGGTCACAGGACACATATACCACCCTTGACGGCTGCATAGACGCAATGGAGGCGATACCGTCGGGCGTGAGGCCTTTGCGCGGCGGGTCGACGGTCACAACGTCCGGGCGCAGGCCGTCGGCACTGACACGCCGTGCCAGTTCGGCGGCGTCGGCGCAAATAAATTCCGCGTTCGTGATACCGTTCCGGGAGGCGTTTTCGGCGGCGTCGCGGACGGCGTGTGCTACAATTTCCGCGCCCAGTACGCGCCTTGCGGACAAAGCCATACTGAGTGTGATAGTGCCGATTCCACAGTACAAGTCCAGCACGGTTTCCGCGCCGGACAGCGCCGCGTTTTCGACCGCGAGCGCGTATAGTTTTTCGGTCTGTTCGGGGTTGACCTGATAGAAGGACGGCAACGACAGTTTGAAGCAGAGTTCCCTTGTACCGTCGGACACGGGTACCCGTAATGTGTCACAGAGGAAGTCGCGCCCCCAGAGAACGCGGTAGCGTTCGCCTAAAATGACATTGCCCCGGCGGGTGTTCGTGTTGAGGACAACGCCGACAGTCTCCGGCACCTGTTGGAGTACGATTCCGACAAGTTCCGGCTCTTTGGGAAGCGTCTTTCCGTTGGCGACGATACAGCACAGACTTTCCCCGCGGCGGTTCACCCGGACATAGAGGTGTCGGATGAGGCCTTTTCCGGCGCGTTCGTCGTAGCCGGTGACGTGGTAGCGCGACATCCAAGCCCGCACGGCGTCGGCGGTACGGTTCGTGGCGGGCGGCTGTAACAGACAGTCCCGCACGTCCACGACCTCGTGACTTCCCGCACGGTAAAACCCAATCACGCCGTCCGCGCTGACCGGGTACTGACTTTTGTTCCGGTACCGGCAGGGATGTTCCGCGCCTGACACGGGTTCGACCTCGATTTCCGCGCCGCCTAAACGCGTCAAGGCGTCCTGTACGCGCTGACGCTTGGCGTGCAACTCCTCTTGGTAGGCGACATGTCGGAAGTCGCACCCGCCGCAGTGACCGAAGCAAGAGCAGTCGGGCGTACGCCGGAACGGCGACGGCGTCAGGACGCGGCACAGTTCCGCCTCGGCGACATTGGCGCGTGTCCGCGTGACGCGGTACTCGACCGTCTCCCCGCGCACCGCGCCGGGGACAAACACGACCGCGCCGTCTGGCTTGACAATGCCCGCGCCGTCGCTGTTGTACGCTTCCACGACGCCGGTCATGATTTGGATTCCTCGCCGGGATTCTGGTTCATATTCATGCGGAACCGGAGGCGGCGTTCCAATTCGCGCTGTCTGGACTTGCCGTCGCCGTTGCCTTTTTCCTCGGTACGGATATCGTCGCGCTTGCCCATCATCGTACTGCGGATAATGGCGATGTTGGCGAGCATTTCCAATTCCTCGTCATGGGCGCGGCGTGCGGCGTCGGCTAAAAATTCTTTTTCGTATTCCTGCGGGTTCTTTTCGTTGTCCATATTCAACTCAAACCCCCTCCCGCGAATGGTGGACACAGTGTAGCACAGACACCGGTTTGTGTCAAGAAATCACGCCGGGAAATGGAACGCGATTTTCGATGATTTGAGGCACATGTCAAAAGTTTCGGTTGAATTTTCCCCCCGGATATGATATAGTACGCCCCATAAGTAAAGATGTTGTTTGCCGCCCCGCCCGTACTTCTGATGAGGAGGCCGCCATGAGTGACTACCCCTATGTGATTGCCAATTTGTTTGTCCTGCTGATTTTCCCGTTTGGATATCTGTTCATGCCGCGCCTGAAAAACAGACAAAATCGAATCTTCGCGCACCTGCTGATTTTGCAGATTGTGCTTCCGCCGTTTGACTTCGCCGTCGGGTGGGCGGACGCGCACGCGGCGGCGTGGACGCTTCCGGTGCGTATTGTGTACAGCGCCCTGACACTGCTTAGCGCCTGCTGGTTTTTCGTGTTCACGACCAATATCCTGCGCCTGAAAGCGGAGGATGTTCCGTGGGTACGTTTCTCCCCGGCGGCGCTGATTGTCTCCGGGGCTGTCACGCTCTGCGCGGCGTGTTTGGGGCGCGTGGAACTGATGTATTCTCTGTTCCGACTGTTTTCGGTGTGCTGGTCGGCGGCGTCGCTGTTCCTGATTTTCCGTTTCCGCGACCGGTTGAGCCGCTACGAACGGGTCAGCGCGGCGGGCAGTCACGTGGTACTCTTGGCGGGGAATTTGGTACATATTGTTTTCCCGTCTCATCTGCTGGTCAGCACGGCGAATTTAATGGCGGTTATCAACTTCTTTCTGGCCTTTGAGAATCCCCACCTGTACATGTCCAATCGCGGGGACTCGTTCAATGTGCGGGCGTTCCGGGAGGTCATGGAGGAACGGGTCGAAAAAAATTCCTACCGGCTTTTGGCGTTCGCGCTCCGTGACTACATCGACATGCGGAGTATTTACGGCGGCGCACAAATGGATAGCGGCGTATCCATGATTGGGCGGTTTTTAGTGCAGACATATCCGGAATATCAAGTCTTTTATCTCCGAAGCGGGCGCTTTGTGATACTCGGCCCGGAGTCAATGGACTGGAACCAAATGCAGCAGGAAATTTACGACCGCTTCCAAGCGCCTTGGATTGCCGCCGACGCCGAACTTGACTTGAACGCGTTATTTATTCAAGTCGAACCCGCGACCGGTCTGGACAGCGTTGACCACATTCTCAATTACATGCTTCTGGCCTTCGAGAACGCGGAGGAAACACTGTCCCGTCCCGACGGGCTGATTGACGCGGACAGTATCCGCAAGATTGACCGTCAAATCAAAATCAAGCGTTCTCTCGACCGCTGTCTGGAACACAACGAGGTTGAAATCTTCCTGCAACCCCTGATTGACAGCCGGAGCCGCATGCTTGCGGGGGCGGAAGTCCTCTGCCGTATCCGGGACGAGGCCGGGAAACTGATTTCCCCCGCCGTGTTTGTCCCGATTGCCGAGCAGAACGGGTGCATTAATCTCATGGGCGAACAGGTGCTTGAAAAAGCCTGTCAGTTTGTCCGTGACCACAATCTGGACGAAATCGGCCTGTCATGGCTGAACGTCAATCTGTCGCCCATTCAGTGCATGCGGAAGGACTTGGGCGAACGTTTCGCCACGATTTTGGAGCAGTACGGCGTGTCGACGGAAATCATACATCTGGAAATCACGGAACAGTCCGTGATGGACATTTCCCGGCTTGAACACCAGATTCAGGTATTGCGCCGAATCGGATTCCGCTTCTCGCTGGACGACTACGGGAGCGGTTATTCCAACCTGTCGCGGGTGAAACAGTACCCCTTCGCCAACATTAAACTTGACATGGGCATTGTCTGGGACTACATCCGGGACAAGGACGTACTGTTACCGACTATCGTACAGGCCTTCAAGAAGATGGGGTTCAGTGTCACGGCGGAGGGTATCGAGGACGCGGAAGTAGCGGACGCCATGACGGCGCTTGGCTGCGACTACTTGCAGGGCTACTACTTCTCAAAGCCGCTACCCGTTGAGGAGTTCGTGACAAAGTATACCATGCTCCGGCAGTACACGTAAAAGCCGCACGTCCCCCTTTGTTGCCTGACGGCGGCATAGGGGGAAACCGAACCTTGCCAACGATTCCTTTGCACATAAATTCGTGGATATCCCATAGAAAACAGATTGACAAGCCGGGGAAAATCTGCTACAATGCACGAAATGAACCTGTTTAGACATCTTGCCAACGGCGGATAAAAAACGGTTCACGCTTCCATTTCCGGGCGACCGGAACGGGGTAAAGAAAGGGAGGAAAACGCCTATGAAAGAGCGGGTGCAGAAATTCGGACGCTTCCTCAGCGGCATGGTCATGCCGAATATCGGAGCGTTCATCGCGTGGGGCTTCATTACGGCTCTGTTCATCCCGGACGGCTGGCTTCCGAACGCGAGAATTAACGAAATGGTCAGCCCCATGCTGAACTATCTCCTGCCGATACTCATCGGCTACACCGGAGGCCGCATGATTGCCGACCAAAAGGGCGCTGTCGCGGGCGCTATCGCAACATTAGGCGTCATTGTGGGCGCGGGAATCCCCATGTTTATCGGGGCAATGATTGTGGGGCCGCTGGGCGGCTACGCTATCAAGAAGTTTGACGAGGCTATGGACGGACATGTCCCCGCCGGATTTGAAATGCTCGTCAACAACTTCTCCGTGGGCATTATCGGCGGGGCAATGTCGATTGTGGCAATGTTCATTATCGGCCCGGCGTGCCAAATCCTGACAGGCGCGTTAGGCGCGGGCGTGGGCTTCCTTGTCGACCATGGCCTGTTACCGTTCACGGCGATTCTCGTGGAACCCGCGAAGGTGCTGTTTCTCAACAACGCCATTAACCACGGCGTGTTTACGCCTATCGGCGTACAGCAGGCGCAGGAACTCGGAAAATCCATCCTGTTCATGATTGAGTCGAACCCCGGCCCCGGCCTCGGACTGCTGTTGGCGTACTGCGTCGCCGGGAAAGGCTCGTCGAAGTCCTCGGCGGCTGGCGCGGCGTTCATTCAGTTTGTGGGCGGCATTCACGAAATGTATTTCCCGTTCGTGCTGATGAACCCCATTCTGATTTTAGGCCCCATGACGGGTAACTTTGTGGCGATTCTGGTTCTTTCGATACTGGGCGGCGGTCTGAAAGCGGCGGCGTCTCCGGGTTCGATTATCGCCGAACTGCTCATGACCCCGAAGGGCGCGTATTTCGCTAACATCTGCGGTATCGGCGTGGCGTGCGCGGTCAGCTTTGTCGTGACCATTACATTAATGAAACTGTTCGTCCGCGAGAGCGAGGGCGACTTGGAAGCGGCACAGGCGGCAATGGCGGAGGCCAAAGCGGCGGCGAAGGGTATCACCGGCCCGAAGGCCGGCGGCGTGTACGTAGACCCGAAGGACGTTAAGAAGATTGTCTTTGCCTGTGACGCGGGTATGGGTTCGTCTGCCATGGGCGCGACGATGTTACGGAACAAGCTCAAGGGCGCGGGTATTAATGACATTACGGTAGTCCACGCGCCGGTGTCCGAAGTGCCGCGGGACTGCCAGATTATCGTCACGCACCACGAACTTTCGTCGCGTGCCGCGAACGATAACCCCGGCGTCCGCATTATCCCCATTAAAAATTTCATGGGCGCGCCGGAGTACGACGCGCTTGTCACGGAAATGGTCGAGGGACGCGGCGCGGCTGGCGCACAGAGCGCGACAAGCGTCAAGGCCGACGCCTCCGACCGCGTACAGAAGGGCGAAATTCTGCTGAAAAAGGAAAATATCCGTCTGGGCTGCAAGCCCGTTTCCCCCGAACAGGCTATCCGCGACTGCGGACGCATGATGGTGGACGCCGGAATCGTCGAGGAAGGCTACATCGAGGGCATGATTGAACGGAACAAGAGCTTCCCCGTGGCGATTGGCAATCATGTCGCCATTCCGCACGGCACCAACGAAGCCCGGAAGTATATCATTCACAACGGCCTTGTGTGCATGACGTACCCCGAAGGAATCCAGTGGGACGACGACACGGTGAAACTCGTGGTTGGCATCGCGGTCAAGGACGGCGGCGACCATGTGGACGTACTGGGCGCAATCGCCGAGGCGGCGGAGACCGAAGAGGACACCGACGCGCTGGTGAAAGTCGGCAATGTCGAAGCCCTCTATAAGACGCTCAACGGGATTAAAGATGATTCTGACAAGTAAACGTCCGCTGTAGCGCAAAACGAAAACAGGGAACCGGGCATTTTGTCCGGTTCCCTGTCGTTTTTCACGGCTTTTTGTCGGGGTGTTTTTCGTAGTAGTCCGCCAACGCCGATTGTATCGCTTCCTCCGCCAAAACGGAACAGTGCATTTTGTAGGCGGGGAGACCGTCGAGCGCTTCCGCCACGGCCTTGTTGGTCAGCTTCATGGCGTCGGCGACGGGCTTGCCCTTAATCAGTTCCGTCGCCATCGAGCTGGACGCAATCGCGCTACCACAGCCGAATGTCTCAAATTTTACGTCGGTGATTGTGTCGTCCTCGATTTTCAGGTACATCTTCATAATGTCGCCGCACTTCGCGTTGCCCACCTCGCCGACGCCGTCCGCGTCCTCAATCACGCCGACATTCCGGGGGTTGCGGAAATGCTCCATGACTTTTTCACTGTACAGCGCCATAATTACGGCCTCCTCACAGAATGAATCGCGCTTTTCCGGTGGTCAAATCCCGCCACACGGGCGAAAACCCGCGCAGATGTTCCACAACTTCCTTGACGTTCCGGATGATATAATCAACTTCTTCTTCGGTCGCGTCCTCGCCGATAGTCAGGCGTAACGAACCGTGCGCCACATCGTGTACGCGCCCAATCGCAAGCAGTACGTGACTGGGGTCGAGTGAACCCGACGTACACGCGCTTCCCGACGAGGCACAAATGCCCCGGTCGTCCAAGTGGAGAAGCAGTCCCTCTCCCTCTATGCCCTCAAAACAGAAGTTGACGTTACCGGGCAGACGTTGCGCGGCGTCGCCGTTCAGCGCGGAGTGCGGGATTTCCCGCAAGCCCGCAATCAGGCGGTCACGCAAACTCCGCATACGCGCCGCGTTTCCGTCCATGTGCGCGGCGGACTCTTTCAGCGCCGCCGCCATTGCCACAATGCCGGGAACGTTTTCCGTACCCGCACGTTTGCCGCGCTCCTGCGCCCCGCCCTCAATTAAATTCGTCAGCCTCACGCCCTTGCGGACGTACAGAAAGCCCGTACCTTTTACGCCGTGGAATTTGTGTGCCGAGGCCGACAATAAGTCGATGTTGTCCGCGCTTACGTCGACGGGAATGTGTCCCACGGCCTGCACGGCGTCAGTATGGAACAGTACGCCGCGCCGTTTACAAATCGCGCCCAGTTCCCGTATCGGCTGTATCGTCCCGATTTCGTTGTTGGCGGACATGACCGTGACAAGACAGGTGTCGTCGCGGATAGCGGCTTCCAGTTCACCGGGGCGGACAACGCCGTTTTCGTGTACGTCCAGCAGTGTCACGTCAAAGCCGTTCTTTTCCAGCTTTTTGAGCGTGTGCAACACCGCGTGATGTTCAAACGCCGTCGAAATGATGTGACGTTTCCCGGCTCCGCGCCCGGCTTCGGCGGCGGAAAGAATCGCCTGATTGTCGGCCTCACTCCCGCCGGACGTGAAAATGATTTCTTTCGGCTCCGCGTGAATCACGGCGGCGATATCCTCCCGCGCCTGTTCCAGCGCCTCCTTGGCACGCTGTCCGAGGGCGTAGAGGCTCGACGGGTTGCCGTACTCCTCCCCCAGAAAGGGAAGCATTGCCTCTATGGCGGTGCGGCTTGGCTTCGTGGTCGCCGCGTTGTCGGCGTAAATTCTCATGATTGGCGTCCCTCCCATGATTTATTTCCGGTGCTGACTGCTATCATATACCAATTTACCAACCATGTCAATAGGATAATTTATGATAAATTTTTCGGCCTGTGCGGTGAAAATAAAGGAGTTTTCACCCGATGTCATAACCTTCAAACCGCCCCGCCCGGTGTTGCGCGCCACACTCCCCGCCCCTCTGTCGCCTTACGGCGACATCGCCCCCGCTTGCGGGGGCGACATGGGGAGGGCTTCGCGGGACTGCCGACAAGGAACACGTGACAATTTTACCGGAAATGTCGAGGCTTTCCGCCTCCCCTGCCGTGCGGGGGAGGTGTCGCGTAGCGACGGAGGGGGGAAAATCGCAACTTGTCAACGATTACTTTACATATACAACGCTTCCGGCGACACTTGACTTTTGGGGGCTTGTGTGCTATCATTCTGCGGAAAATTCCCGGCCGGACGGCACTCCGTCAGGCCGCCGGAAAAGGAGTGCGTTTTACAATGCTGGACATCAAAATCACCAAAACCACGACCCCGAAAGCCTTGCCTACGGATGAAAATCATCTCGGTTTCGGCAAAATTTTCACCGACCATATGTTCCTGATGGACTACAACATCGACAAGGGCTGGTACAATCCGCGTATTGTCCCCTATGCGCCGTTCGTACTCGACCCGGCCTGTGTGGTGTTCCACTACGCGCAGGAGCTTTTCGAGGGCATGAAGGCCTACCGCACCGCCGATAACACGATTCAGCTTTTCCGCCCCGACTGTAACGCCAAACGCATGCAGGATTCTTGCGACAGAATGTGTGTGCCGCTGGTGCCGGAAGAGGACTTCGTACAGGCTGTCAAGACGCTTGTGGAAGTCGACAAGGCGTGGGTGCCGCACACCGACGGCGCGTCGCTGTATATCCGCCCGTTCGTGTTCGCGTCGGACGTGGGCATGGGCGTTCACGCCAGCCACAATTACATTTTCTGTATCATCTGTTCCCCGTCCGGCGCATATTATAAAGAGGGTCTCGACCCCGTGCGGATTTACGTGGAAGATGATTATATCCGCGCCGCGCCGGGGCTGACGGGCTTTACAAAGTGCGACGGCAACTACGCCGCGTCCATCAAGGCCGGGGCGCTCGCGGAAGATAAAGGCTTTGCGCAAGTCCTTTGGCTTGACGGCGTGGAAAAGAAGTACGTGGAGGAAGTCGGAAGCATGAATATCATGTTCATGATTGACGGCAAGGTGTACACGGCGGCCTGTACGGGTACGGTACTCCCCGGCGTGACGCGCCGTAGCTGTATGGAACTCCTCCGCGACTGGGGCTATGAGGTCATCGAGGGCAAACTTGCTATCGAGGACGTGATGAAGGCCGGACATGACGGACACTTGCAAGAGGTATTCGGCACGGGTACGGCGGCGGTCGTGTCGCCGGTCAAGGAGCTTTACTGGAAGGGCGACACTGTGCAAATCGGTGACGGTCATATCGGCGCTGTCACACAGAAGTTGTACGACACGCTGACGGGCATTCAGTGGGGACGCCTCCCCGATACCAAGGGCTGGATTGTTCCTGTCTGCAAAGGATAAGGCCACGCCGCACGGGATGATTTCTCAAACCGTGCGGCGTTGTTTTGGGAACCGCGGGACATGGCGCTTTCCACAAAAAAGCGCGGTCAATTTTGGCGTTCGGACAGTTGATTTTTGGCGGTTTCTGGCGTAAAATACAAGTGTCTGTCTGTAAAGGGGTCTCCACTTTGCGATATATTCCCCGGCGGCGTCCACTCCACTTTCTGGGTTCCGGACGGGAAATAAGGAGGAAATCGGATTCCGTAAGGCTCGCGGTGCGGCAGTGTGGAGACCTGTCGTAATGCGGCGCGTTCTGAGGACAAATCACAGTTCGGAAGCCCCGGAAACATTCGGGGCAAATGCCAGCCGGACGGCGCTTTGTTCCAATACGGACGCCCGCGAGAGTAACGGGCGGAGGCGCGTTATTCAGAGCCGGTACAACATGGCAGAGGTATTGATTCAAAATCTCAAGAAGGTCTACGACAACAATGTGACGGCAGTCCACGACGTGAATCTGCACATCAAGGACAAGGAATTTATCGTGTTAGTCGGCCCGTCCGGCTGCGGCAAGTCCACCACCCTTCGCATGGTCGCCGGTCTGGAAGATATCTCCGGCGGTGAACTCTACATCGACGGCAAACTCTGCAACGATATTGCCCCAAAAGACCGCGACATCGCTATGGTTTTCCAGAACTACGCCCTGTATCCCCATATGTCCGTCTACGACAATATGGCCTTCG
>JAFSRZ010000004.1 GCA_017445875.1 Oscillospiraceae bacterium
GACAGGAAAACGTAACAATTCCACAGGAAATGTCGGGCTTTGTGCCTCCCCCGCACGGCGGGGGAGGTGTCGCGTAGCGACGGAGGGGGCAAAACGAACCTTGCCAACGATTCTTTTCAGCATATTTCACCGCACAGGTCGAAAAATTTGTAATGGGGTTTCCGCGCCCCCGCCCGGTAAATCCGGCGAAATCCACAACCGCCGGAAAAAATCGGTGTTGGGACTTGTCAGCCGTGTAAAAGTCCGCTATAATGGACGTATCCAAGGCGGGACGTATCCGGCGGGACGCGTTCCAGCGTCAGAGAAGGAGAGACTTTCCATGAATGTTCTTGTCATCAACGCGGGCAGTTCTTCCCTGAAGTACCAGCTCCTGAACCCCGAAAGCGGCGTTCTGCTGGCAAAAGGCCTCTGTGAGCGAATCGGAATCGACGGCAAATTCACCTACAAGGCCGACGGCAAGGCCACCAAAGACGCCGTTGACGTGTCCATGCCCACCCACGCCGAGGCAATTCAGGCCGTCATGGACGCCCTTACCGACTCCGAAAACGGCGTCATCGGCTCCATGAAGGAGATTGACGCCGTTGGACACCGTGTCGTACACGGCGGCGAGGCCTTCAACAAGTCCGTACTCATTACCGACGACGTGTTACAGGCCATTGAGGACTGTATCCCGCTGGCACCGCTCCACAATCCCGCGAACCTGACCGGAATCCGCGCCTGTCAGAAGGTCATGCCGGGCGTCCCCATGGTCGCCGTGTTCGATACCGCGTTCCATCAGACCATGCCCGCCCGCGCCTACATGTACGCCCTGCCGTACGAGTATTACGAAAAGGACAAAGTCCGCCGCTACGGCTTCCACGGCACGTCTCACAAGTACGTCGCCGGACGCGCCGCCGCCATGCTCGGCAAAAAGCCCGAAGAACTCAAATTGATTTCCTGTCACCTCGGCAACGGCTCCTCCGTGACGGCTGTCGACGGCGGCAAGAGCGTCGACACCTCCATGGGCTTCACGCCGCTGGCGGGTGTCCCCATGGGAACCCGTTCCGGCGACTTGGACGCCGGCATTTTGCAGTACGTCATGAACAAGTACAACCTCAGCATTGACGAAATGCTCAACGTGCTGAACAAGAAATCCGGCGTACAGGGTGTGTCGGGCGTGAGTTCCGACTTCCGCGACCTCTCCGACGCTTTCGAGAAGGGCAACGAGCGCGCCGGACTGGCTGTGGACATGTTCAATTACGGCGTGAAAAAGTTAATCGGCGCGTACGCGGCGGCAATGGGCGGCGTGGACGCCGTGATTTTCACGGCGGGCGTCGGCGAGAACAGCGCCGCCCAGCGTATGGCGATTGCCTCCGGGCTGGAATTTATGGGCGTCAAGATGGACGCCGAGGCGAACAAAGTTCGCGGCAAGGAAGCGGTCATTTCGGCGGCAGATTCCCGCGTCAAGGTTCTGCTGATTCCCACCAACGAGGAACTCATGATTGCCATGGACACGGCCGCCATTGTGAAGTAATGACACATTACGGGGGACGCGTTACGCGTCCCCTTTGAGGTTATCACATGGAAACAATACACGTATTGAAACTGTGGTTCGAGACCGTCCAAAACATAGCGGCGCATAACTGGGGCTTCCTGTTGCTGATTCCGGTTATTTACGCGCTACGCAAAATTAAAGTGCGCCGTCCGCGTACATGGGATGTCGAGGAAACACCATGGGACATTGCGGAGACGCCGCCGGATACGGAAACGCTGTCCCTTGAACAGAAAAAGGGACAGCGCGGAGAAGATTTCATAGCGCAAATTCTCTATGATACTGTCCCCGGAGAGTTTCAGGTTTTTCGGAATGTCTATATTCCCCACGGCGGCACGACTTCGGAAATTGACCTTGTGATGGTTCACGAGACGGGCATTTTCGTCTTTGAGAGCAAGAACTATAACGGCGTGATTTCCGGCTCCATGGACGCAAAAAACTGGGTACATATCCACCCAAACCGGAAAAAGTATCTGTTCTATAATCCGGTGCGGCAGAACCGGAACCATATCCGGGCGCTTTCGGACTGCTTACAGATACCGGAAACAAACTTCTATTCGTACGTGGTATTCTCCGGGCGGTGCGCATTGGAACGGGTGCCGGAAAATACGCGTTCCGTTGTCATCACGCAAACCCCGGACTTGGCGGAACAGTTAGAGGACACGCTTTCTGAACTCCCGACGCTTTACAGCGCGGAGGAAGTACAAGTTATCGCCGGACGGCTTGCCCCCTTGACGGATGTCGACGCGGCGGTGAAGGCGAAACATATTCAGGACATACGGAACCAGTGGGAATCGGATATTTGTCCGTTCTGCGGCGCGGCACTCGTTCTACGTCGCGGTAAGTACGGGGATTTCTGGGGCTGTTCCCGTTATCCGCGGTGCAGGTTCACGAGACAAGTATAACGCAAGCGCGGACGCCTGTACCGGTGTCCGCGCCTGTGTAATATGTTCCCGTGTTACGCTATCGGCTGGAAGTCCAGACGCAAGGTCATTCCCAAACCCGCCGCCAGACGCTTTAAGTCCGTCAAAGTCGGGTTGGCGGAGCCTTCTTCCAGACGGATGATTTCCGCCGGGGAAATACCGGTCACTTCCGAAAGCTGTTCCTCACTGAACCGCCGCGCCTCCCGGCCTTCGATAATCGCCCGGATAATCTGAAATTCCGGTTCGAGCGCGTCCCATTCGGCCTTAAACGCGGGATTTTTCATTTCTTCCGCAAGGTATTCGTCAAATGTTACGGGACGTTTCATTCCTGTCAGCTCCCTACGTTCATAATCCGCTTTATACCGCTTGGCGCGTTCGATTTCAACGGGCGGCGTTTTTTGCGTTTTCTTGGTGAATCCGTTCGTGAGGACGATTTTCTGTCCGTCCCAAAAGAAGTACAGGACACGGGCAATGTTGCCTTCCTGCTGGGCGCGTATCTGGAAAATACCGTCTTTCAAATATTCCGAATACGGCATGCGTAATTTTACGCCCTCCTCCCGGAGCAGGACAATCAGTTTTGCGAAACGGGTACGCATTTTTTGGGACAATCCATCCATAAATTCACGGGCTGGTTGTGTGCCGTCCTCTTTTGTGTAAAAGACAATCTGGAATTGTTCCATATCCTCACCCTCTTTTTATTATATTCCGTTTCTCCCGATTGTCAATGCCTGTGTGCTGATTTTCTAATCAGAGGCGCGGACGCCTGTACCGGTGTCCGCGCTCTTTGTCATGTATGGGACTTTTCGTACTTGTCCAGAAACGCTACGAGTGCCTCGACGCCCTCTCTGGGCATGGCGTTGAATATCGACGCCCGCAGGCCGCCGACACTCTTGTGTCCTTTGAGATTCTCGAACCCCGCCGCCTTCGCCGCCGCGACAAATTCCGCGTCCTGTTCGGGCGACGGCGTGACAAACCGGACATTCATCAAAGAACGGTCATTTTTCGCCGCCGTGCCGCTGAAAAACTGACTGTTGTCAAGGAAATCGTACAGAAGCGCGGCTTTGTCACGGTTGCGGCGTTCCATTTCGGGCAGTCCGCCGAGTTCCAACAGGTACCGGAACACCTTCCCGCAACAGTACATTGACCAGCAGTTCGGGGTATTGTACATGGAATCATTATCGGCGTGGACTTTGTAGCGGAGATAAACGGGGACTTTGGGGGCAAGGTCGTCGCGGATGAGGTCGTCACGGATAATCACGACCGCCATACCGGCGGGGCCTACGTTCTTCTGGACGCCCGCGCAAATCACGCCGTATCTCGACACGTCGCACGGGCGCGACAGAAACATAGACGACTGGTCGGACACCAGCGGGACGCCGTTTGTCTCCGGGAGATTGTAGACCGTCGTGCCGTGGATGGTCTCGTTTTCGCAGAGGTAGACATAATCGGTATTCGGGGGAAACGTCAGCGCGGAACAGTCGGGGACATAGGAAAAGTTCTTGTCAGCGGACGACGCCGACACAACCACGTCACCGAAACGTTTCGCCTCGGCGAGCGCCTTCTGAGACCACGCGCCGCTTTCGATATAACAGGCAGTGCCGCCGCGAAACAAATTCAGCGGCACCATGGAAAATTGCAACGTTTCGCCGCCCTGAATGAACAGTACGCGGTAATTGTCGGGAATGTTCATCAGCTTGCGCAAATCGTTTTCGGCGTCGTCGCGGATTTTCTGGAACACGGCGGAACGGTGGCTCATCTCCATGACACTCATACCGCTTCCGCGATAGTTCAGGACTTCCGCCGCGATTTCCTCCAACACAGGTTCCGGCATGATTGCCGGCCCCGCTGAAAAATTGTAAATACGTCCGTATTTCATGCTTGCTTACTCCTTACGATATGTCCCCGTCACAACGTTGTCCGAAATCGCCCCACCCGGCGCGACGCGCCACCCTCCCCGCTCGCGGGGAGGGCTTCGCGGGACTGCCGACAGGGGAAACGTAACGATTTCACAGGAAATGTCAGGCTTTCCGCCTCCCCCGCACAGCGGGGGAGGTGTCGCACAGCGACGGAGGGGGCTTTTTGCGCCTTACAGCCGGGTGACAACGGGAATCACCATCGGACTGCGGCGGGTGTTCTTGTAGAGATAGCCGCTGACAGCCGCCTTGACTGCGCCGCGTAACTCTCCGTCGTCACGCGGACGGCGCGGGCTGACGGATTCGGCGGCCTCCGTCGCCACGGACTGTAACTCGTGCATCATGTCGCCGGACTCTTTGACATAGATAAAGCCGCGTGTGATGATTTCGGGCGTGGCTAACAGTCCGCCGTCACGGGAGGAAATCGGCAGGACAACGACAACCATACCATCTTCGGCGAGGCGGCGGCGGTCGCGCATGACCACCGCGCCCACGTCGCCGACGCCGGAGCCGTCGACGTAGATTTCCCCGGCGGGGACGGGCGTCCCGAATTTGATAGTACGGGGCGTAATCTCGATGACGGAACCATTTTCGCCGATTGCGATATGATTTCGTTCCATGCCCATCTGCTGGGCGAGCTGACAGTGAATTTGTAACATCCGCTGTTCACCGTGGAGCGGTACAAAGAAATGCGGCTTTGTCAGCGCGTGAATGATTTTGAGTTCCTCCTGACAGGCGTGTCCGGACACGTGGAGCATGTCGGCCTTGTTGTAAACGACTTTCACGCCCTTCTTGAAGAGTTCGTTAATGACGCGGCTGACGGTAACTTCGTTGCCGGGAATCGCCGACGCCGAAATAATGACCTTGTCGCCGGGGCCAAGTTCGACTTGCTTATGAATCGAGAACGCCATACGGTATAAGGCGCTCATTTCCTCGCCTTGGGAGCCGGTCGTGACAATCACCTGTTTGTCTTTGGGAAGCAGTCGAATGCGGTTGATGTCGGTCAGCGTGTTGCGCGGGACTTTCATATAGCCTAATTCCATGGACACTCTCATGATATTTTCCATGGAACGCCCGGTCACGGCGACTTTGCGCCCACAGGCGGCGGCGGCGTCCAGTACCTGTTGAATACGGTGGACGTTGGAAGCGAACGTCGTCACAAGGACGCGTTCCGCGCAGCCCTGAAACTGCCGGAAGAACGTCTCCCCGACGGCGCGCTCACTCATCGTGTAGCCGGGGCGTTCGACGTTCGTTGAATCGGCGCACAGACACAGCACGCCTTCCCGGCCTAATTCGCCGAAACGGGCAAGGTCAATCACTTCGCCGTCAATCGGGGTGGAATCAATTTTGAAGTCCCCGGTATGAATGACGGTTCCCATTTTGGTGTGAATGGCGAACGCCACGGAATCGGCTATCGAGTGGTTGACGTGGATAAACTCCACGACAAATTTTCCCGTACGCACACTTTCCCCGGCCTGCACGGTAATCAGTTTCGTGGTCTGCAAGAGGTCGTGTTCCTCTAATTTGAGCTTAATCAGTCCGGCGGTCAGACGCGTACAGTAAATCGGAATGTTAATCTGCTTCAGTACATGGGGAATCGCGCCCACATGGTCCTCATGGGCGTGCGTGATGAACAGTCCCCGGATGTGGGCGCGGTTCTTGAGAAGCCATGTAATATCGGGAATCACGCTGTCAATCCCGTACATGTCATCTTCGGGAAAGGCCATGCCGCAGTCAACGACGATACTTTCCCCGCCGTACTCGTACACGGTCATATTCTTTCCGATTTCGTTGAGACCGCCGAGGGGAATAATTTTCAATTTTTCTGCCATAAATTTCGCTGGTACTCCTTTACAAAGTTGAGAATCTGCGACAGCGGCACGGCGGGGAAGGGCGCACAAACTTTGACGCTCCCTTTGTCCGCGTGACCCCGTAACGCCACGCGGAAAATGGTTTACGCCCCGCCGGTATCCAACTGTCATATTTATTCAACCGCGGGAAAACGCGTCCGGCGGTAAAATACAAGGTTATCACGAACCGGCGGCAAGTCCGCCGATGTACAACAGAACACACAGGGAAATCAGAGAATCCTAGTATACCTGTTTCGGGGAGAGATTGCAAGAGGGAATTTCGGAGTTTTTTGTCAGTTTGCATATGTAGGGACAATTTTCAAGTTTCAGCGATTTTGACGATTACCCCTGTACAAAAGGGAAAGTTTATGGTAGAATCTGTGAATGAGGGAATCCGCCCTCCACAGATACGAAAGGAGTGGTTGTCATGAAGTACACCTACACCTGCAAGAAGGTTCCGCTGAATGATTCCATCAAGGCCTACGCGGAAAAAAGAATCTCCAAGCTCGAAAAGTACCTCCACAACGCCGACGACGCCCCCGTGTCGGTGACATTCTCCGTCCAGAAGAATCACCTGTGCATTGTGGAAATCACCATTCAGGACGGCGCCACCATCCTGCGCGCCCAGACCGAAGCCCCCGACGGCGATATGCGCGGCGCGATTGACGCCGCTGTCCGCTATATTGAGCGGCAGATTCTCAAGAACAAGACGCGCCTTTCCAAGCGTATGCGTACTGAGAATATCCCGGCACCGGTTTCGGCGGACGATTTCACCGTCAAGGAAGAAAAGGAGTTCGAGATTATCCGCACGAAGCGCTTTTCCGTCAAGCCCATGAGCCCCGAAGAGGCCATTTTGCAGATGAACCTCCTCAACCACGACTTTTTCGTGTTCCGCGACAGCGAGAACGAAAGTCTGTCCATTGTCTACCAGCGCAAGAACGGCGGCTATGGCCTGATTGTCGCCGACGACGCCACCTGATTTGACCGGCACGGGACAACACATGAGCGCGTCCCGTGACCGGGGCGGGACAACACATGAGCGCGTCCTGTGACCGGGGCGGGACACCACATAAACGCGTCCCGTGACCGGGGCGGCGGGAAAGTCCCCGTCCACAACACAGCGGATGGGGCTTTCCTGTTCCCCTGCACTGATTCGACAGCCTTTGACAAGAAAAACGGACGAAATACGATACAACTTTTACCGGGATTACCGGGCGCGTCACATAGGCAAACTACCATACAAACGGAAAAGAAAGGACATACTATGATAACCGAAGAGGACAAGAATACTATGATAACCGAAGAAGATAAAAATTTGAGCTATTTGCTGGATAACTTGGCGGCGCAGTTACGAGAGGGTTTGAGCAACCTTTACCTGTCGGGACGCCGGTTAGCTCCGGTACGCGCACGCAAGGCCTCGCCCTCTCTCGACAAGAGTTCGGCCTACGCCGACCAGAGCCGCATTCGGATGATGCGTCTGGTGCGGAATCTGGAGGAAAACGCGGTTCTGCTTCGGACGGAGACATTGACGCGGGAAATTTACGACATTGTGGGGTTAGTGTCGGACATCTGCGAGGAGTCCGCGGATTTGGTGGCGTATCTGGGCGTGAAGCTGACATTTTCCTGTATGGAGCAGTGCCACACCTGCGCCATCAGCCCGGAACATATCCGGCAACTGCTTTACCACCTGATATCCAACGCCATGAAGCACGCGTCGAAGCCCGGACATGTGCGGGTGTCGTTACGCTTCCCGCGTCCGCCGAGGGAAATACTCCTGTCCGTGGAGGACGACGGAAACGGCATTCCAGAAGAGGAACTGCCCATGCTGTTTGAATGGTCGCGCAGGCCTCGCGGGGTGAAAGATTTCGCCCACGGCATGGGGTTAGGCCTTGACATCTGCAAGCGTATCGCCGAGAAGCACGGCGGCACGCTGTCGGTAGAGTCGAAGCCCGGCAAGGGGAGCGTGTTTACAATGCGCATTCCCGACGAACCGGAAAAGAACATCCTGTTCCGTCAGCCGGGATTCGCGGAGAAAAACGCGGGGATTCATCCGTCTCTGCTGATGTTGTCGGACGCCCTGCCGTGGGAGGCATTCCTGATTAAGAATCAGTTATGACGCGAAAACAGGGGCAGAAATCTTTCTGTCCCTGTACGCGCTATGTATCGGCGGTGAGCTTCCCGTCGGGGTCGAACCGCACGGGGACGACCTGATTTCCGGTTCTGCGGGCGATATCGTCCATACGGAGCCGGGAGGGGTAGTCGCCGACCAGCGACACCGCCACGCCCTGACGCTTGGCGCGTCCGGTGCGCCCGATACGGTGGATGTAGTCGTGTGACTCGTCGGGAATGTCGGCGTTGAACACAATGTCCACGTCGTCCACGTCGATACCCCGCGCCGCCACGTCCGTGGACACAAATACCGGCAGTTCCCCGCGCCGGAAGCGGTTCAAAATCTGTTCGCGGCGCTTCTGGGGGATGTCGCCGTGAATGCACTCGGCGTCGACGCCGCGCAAGCGGAGGAAGTACGCCACGCGCTCGGCGGACGATTTTGTGTTGCAGAATACCATACAGCGGTCAAAGCCGGTTTCCCGGAGAATGGCGGCAATGGCGGAGGCTTTGTCGTCGGTGTCCATGCGGAACTGCTTGATATCGGGCTTGTTCTCCTCGTCCTCGCGGACGGTGATTTCCACGGCGTCGCGCTGGTACACCCACGCGATATCCAGCACTTCCCGCGAAATCGTCGCGGAGAATAAGCCCAGATTCTTTCTCTTTTTCATGCGGTCAAGAATCCGCGTCACGTCGTGGACAAAGCCCATGTCTAACATTCTGTCGGCCTCGTCCAAAATGACCGTCTGCGCGGTCTCAATCCTGACACTGTGCCGCTTGATATGGTCGCTGAGGCGTCCGGGCGTCGCCACGACGATTTGCGGCTGTTTCCGCAGACGCTCCAACTGCTTCCCAATCGGCGCGCCGCCGTACAGACACACACTCCGTACCCCCGGACGGCTTGCCGCTAACGCCTCGAACTCCCCTTGAATCTGTAGCGCGAGTTCCCGCGTGGGTGCCAGAATCACGGCCTGCACGGCGGGGTCGGCGGGGTTCATGTGTTCCATAATGGGAATGCCATAGGCCAGTGTCTTGCCGGTACCCGTGGGAGCCTTGGCAATCACGTCGCGCCAGTTCATCATGGGCGGGATACATCCGGCCTGCACGGGTGTGCTGACGCTTAACCCCGCTTGGCACAGTACGTCCAGCATGGGCGCGGACAGGGACAGTGTTTCAAAGGGTACGCCCTTCGTGTACTCCAAAATTTCACCTTCTTCGGCATGATTCCTCTATTATAGCCTTGAAAGGGCGGTTTGTAAAGGGAAACGGGGGAAAAAACGTGAAAATGCGCGTTTTATCGTGGAAAGTTCCGGAATTTAGTAAATTTTTTCGTAAAAGGCCGATATGGTTTGTAGTTTTGTTAAAAAAAGCCGAAATTTTATAGTAAAATTATGTATCTTTCTCACAAAAACTCCTCATCTTATGATAAATTCTTGCTACCTGAAATCGGGGACGGTCACATGGAGGTGTCAAGTATGGATACGATGGGCTATGTCAAGATTCTGCGCGATTTGCGGGAGGACGCCGATCTGACTCAAACACAGGTTGCGGAAATTCTGGGAACTTCTCAGACCATGTACGCCCGCTACGAGCGGGGAGCAAACGAGCTTCCTATCCACCACCTGATTAAACTCAGCCAGCATTACGGTGTCACGACTGACTACCTGCTGGGGCTGAGCAGGGAGCCGCATCCGCATGGTTAGGCCGCCGCCGTCATAGTCAAGAGCGAGTATCTTCTGGGGTCGAACCGAGCGGTAACAAGTCACATTTCAAGAGCCTGTCAGTCTCTGTCCGCGGACGGAACCGCCGAAAATATGCGTCATGTGGCGTCATCGGACAATCCTGCTTGCGTCATCACGCCATCCCTGATGAAAGGTACCGCTGACCGCGTTACGCAGTGTCGGACCGGTTAGGACATGTAGGTGATGAAATGTCCCCCAGCAAGAAGCGCCTCCCCAACCCACGAAAAGCGCCTCCCGGCCTCCGGGGGGCGCTTTGAATTGGTTGTTGCCCCCACCCGGCGCGACGCGCCACCCTCCCCGCACGCGGGGAGGGCTTCGCGGGACTGCCGAGGAGGAAAACGCGACAATTTCACAGGAAATGTCGAGGCTTTCCGCCTCCCCCGCCGTGCGGGGGAGGTGTCGCGTAGCGACGGAGGGGGACTTCTGACATAGCTTAACGCAAAGACTCAAAAGGGGGAGGGCAAGAGGCTTTGTTCAGAACTGGAACTTGTGCGGGACGTGCCAAATGTGGTCGGCGTACTCCGCAATGGAGCGGTCAGCGGCGAAAAGTCCGCTTCTGGCGATATTGTGCAGGCTCATGCGGTTCCAGAGTGTACGGTCGGCGTAGGTCTTGACCATACGCGCCTCGGCGTCACAGTAGGCCTCGAAATCGGCTAAAAGCAGGTATTCGTCGGCCATGCCGCCCGAACCGAACAACAAACGCTGATACAAGTCCTCGTAGCCCACGCCGTCACGGAACCCGGCGCGGATGGCGTCCAGACAGCGGCGGAGTTTGGGGTCGGCGTGATACAGTCGCTGGGAAATATAGCCTTCCCGTTTCATCTGCTCGACTTCATCCGCGTGCAGTCCGAACAGGAACATATTATCGTCGCCCAAAAGCTCGTGCATTTCGACGTTAGCGCCGTCAAGGGTGCCGATAGTCAGCGCGCCGTTCATCATGAATTTCATGTTGCCGGTGCCGCTGGCCTCTTTTCCGGCGGTCGAAATCTGCTGGCTGACTTCGCTGGCGGGCATGAGGCGTTCCGCGAGGGATACGCGGTAGTTTTCCAAGAAAACAACGTCCAGTTTCCCCTTGCAAATGGGGTCGTGCTGGATTTGGTCGGACAGGGAGTTAATAAGCCGAATAATACGCTTCGCCACGGCGTACCCCGGCGCGGCCTTCGCGCCGAACAGGAAAATATGCGGCTGTGTGACCGCGTTCGGATTGTCCTGCAACTCCTGATAGAGCGCGATAATGTGCATGACGTTGAGGAGTTGGCGCTTGTACTCGTGGAGACGCTTCACCTGTACGTCAAAAATGGCGTCGGGGTCAAGGGTCAAGTTGCGCTTGCGGTTGACGTGGGCGCAGAACTCCTCTTTGTTGGCGCGTTTAATCTGGGCGAGACGTTCCAGCGCGGAGGCGTCATTGGCGAACGCGTCCAGCTTTTTGAGCGCGGACGGGCGCAAGAGGTATTCGGGGCCGCCGGTCAATTCCTGAATGAACGCGTCGAGACGCGGGTTAATTTCGCTTAGCCAGCGGCGGTGGTCAATGCCGTTGGTGACGTTCTGGAATTTTTCCGGCTCCATGCCGTAGGCTTCCTTGAACACGTCTTTCTTGAGGATGTCGGAGTGCAGCGCCGAAACGCCGTTGACCGCCATGCCGCCCGCAAGACACAGATTCGCCATACGGACTTCCCCGTCCCAGACAATCGCCACACGCGCCGTTTTGCTCTGGTCGTAGTGATAGAACTCGTCGACTTTGTTCTGCCAGCGGCGGGCGATTTCAAGGATAATCTGCCAGACACGCGGCAGAAGCGTTTCCATGAGGCTTTGGGGCCAGCGTTCAAGGGCTTCGGCGAGTACGGTGTGATTGGTGTACGCCACGGACTGCCGCGTGATTTCCCACGCCTCGTCCCACTCCATACCGGCCTCGTCGATGAAAATCCGCATGAGTTCCGGGACAACCAGTGCCGGGTGCGTGTCGTTAATCTGAATGATGTTCTTCTCGTGGAAGTTGCGGAGTGTGCCGTAGGTGTTCAGGTGGCGCGTGACAATCGACTGCACCGTAGCCGACACAAAGAAATACTGCTGTTTCAGGCGTAACGACTTGCCCTCATAGTGATTGTCTTCCGGATACAGAACGCGGGTAATGGTCTCCGCCATAGCCTCTTCTTCGGAGGCTTTGAGATATTCGCCGCGTGCGAACAAGTCCATATCCACGCTTTTCACGGGACGGGCGTCCCAGAGGCGGAGCGTGTTTACATTCTTGGTACCGTAGCCCGCGACAACCATGTCACAGGGGACAGCAAGGACTTTGTTGCAGTTTTCTTGTACGATGTGCAGGCGTCCGTTGTCCCAGAACTGCCGGATATTGCCGCCGAAAAGCACTTCCTGCGCCTCGTCGGGCTTCGGCAACAGCCACGCGGAACCCAAATCCATCCAGTTGTCGGGGAGTTCGACCTGTTGCCCCTCGACGATTTTCTGCTTGAAAATGCCCAGTTCGTAGCAGATAGAGTATCCGATAGCGGGAATGTCAAGCGTAGTCATGGAATCGAGATAGCAGGCGGCGAGACGGCCTAAGCCGCCGTTACCGAGACCGGCGTCCGGCTCGACCTCGAAAATGTCGGAGGCCTTAAAGCCGAGATGTTCCAGCGCCTCTTTGAGTTCGCCCAGCACGCCCAGATTGTAGGCGTTTTTCATGAGACTGCGCCCAATCAGGAACTCCAGAGACAGATAATGCACCTGTTTCTTGCGATAGCGGCGGACTTCCTTGACGGCTTCCACGCCGCGAATCGCCATCACGTCGCGGAGAACTAACGCGCTGGCCTTCATCATTTCCTCGTCGGAGGCCTCGTCGGGTGCCTTGCCGAAATTGAGCATTAATTTGGCGGTTAGAGCCTGTTCCAAAGATTGCGCGGTAAACGGTGTCATGCTTGAAGTCATTCTTGTTCCTCCATCCGGCGGTTACTTCCCGGAGTGTTTTTTCTTCGCGGATTTCTTTTTTGTCGCGCCGTCGGCGGCGGCTTCCGCGGGTACAGGTTCAGCGGCTTCTTCCACGGGGGCGGCTTCCTCAACAGGAGCAACTTCTTCCACGGGAGCGGCTTCTTCCACGGACGCGGCTTCTTCCGCCGCGAGCGCCGGGTCAGGCCATACCTGTCCCCAAAGCCCCGCGTAAATGCCTAAATACGCGTTGGCGCTGCGCTTCCAACTGAAGTCGGACTCCATAGCGCGCTGACGCAGACGGGCGAATGTCTTCGGGTAGTCCTTGTACAGATACACGGCGGTGCGGAGTACATAGAGCATGTCGCCGCTGGAATAGTTGGCGAAACTGTAACCGTTGCCGGCGTCGCGGAGGGCGTCGTAGGGCTGGACGGTATCGCGGAGGCCGCCTGTCTCGCGGACAATGGGTACCGTGCCGTAACGCATGGCAATCATCTGACTTAACCCGCAGGGTTCGCTTCTGGACGGCATGAGGAACAAGTCCGCGCCGGAGTAAATCGCCATGGACAAGTCCTCGTTGTAGTCGAGAACAACCGCCATCCGGCCTTGATACTGCTGTCCGGCCCAGCGGAAGAACTCTTCATATTTCTGGTCGCCCTTGCCCAGCATGACTAACTGCATGGGCAGTCCCATCATGTCGTGGATGACCTCACAGACAAGGTCAAGTCCCTTGTGCGACACAAGACGGCTGACAATGCCCACAATCGGCATATCGGGTTCCTCGCGCAGTCCGAGCATACGCTGTAATTCGGCTTTGTCCTTGGCCTTGCCGGACATGTCCTCCACGGAATAGTTGTACGTGATACGCTTATCCGTGGCGGGGTCAAAGACCTCTGTGTCAATGCCGTTGAGGACGCCGTGTAGTTTGTACTCACACTGCCGCATAATGCTTTCGAGGCGGTGCGCGAAGTAGGCCATTTTCAGTTCGTTGGCGTACGTCGGAGAAACCGTCGTCACGGCGTCGGCGCTGAGAATCGCGCCCTTTAAGAGGTTCAAGTCGCCGTCCATGAGCATGGTACCGTCCTGCACCCAGCCGGGGTCGAGGCCGAACAGGTCGCCCAGAACGTACGGGTTGAAACGTCCCTGATACTCAATGTTGTGAATGGTAAAGACCGTCTTAATGGAGCGGTAACGGTCTTCCCTTACGCCGTCGTCTTTCAGATAAATCGGGACAAGGGCGGTCTGCCAGTCGTTGGCGTTGATGACTTCCGGCCAGAACGCCATACGGTCGAGCATGCGCACAACAGCGCGGGAGAAGAACGCGTAACGCTCGCCGTCGTCGAGGTAGCCGTAGAGTTCCGGGCGGTCGAAATACTGTTCATTGTCGAAGAAGTACCACGTCACGCCGTCCTTTTTCATGGAGAACAGGCCGCAATAGATATGCCGCCACGCGAGGTCGACATAATCGTAGCACTCAAAAGTCAACTGGTCGCCGTAGCGGTCCCGAACTCTGCGGTAGAGAGGGAGGGCAACCGCCACTTCCGCCCCCTCACGGGCAAGCGCGGGGGGGAGAGACCCCGCCACATCTCCGAGACCGCCTGTTTTAGCGAAGGGGGCGGCCTCACTGGTCACGTATAATATCTTCATGTTCGTATCACTCCTTTTGATTCCTGTCCGTTTCCTGACAAATACGCGCCGTAACGCCGCGCCCTGCTGACAAACGGGAAACTGCCACTCACAAACTCAAATCCCCGGCGGTGTCCGCATAGAACCGCCGCCGGAGATAATTCTACATCATTTCGCGGGAAAAATCAAGCCTTTTTCGTCCGCCGCGTACGGGGTATGCTCTTATTACCCCACCCGGCGCTACGCGCCACCCTCCCCGTTTACGGGGAGGGCTTCGCGGAACTTCCGACAGGGAAACGGAACGATTCCACAGGAAATGTCGGACTTTCCGCCTCCCCCGCCGTGCGGGGGAGGTGTCGCGTAGCGACGGAGGGGGCTTTTACACATACGTGCGGGGCGAAATACCGCACAGGCACCAATCACACGCGGCGGTTTTTCTCCACGACAATCGGGTGTGTCGCGTAGCCCATGAGGCGGTGATTTTCTTGGATTTCCACGTTTTTGTCACCGATAATGCACTCCACGACCGCGCCCTTGCGGACAATGGCGTCACGGAACAGGATGCACCCGCGCACAACCGCGCCTTCCTCCACGACTACACCGGAGAACAGAATAGAGTTCTCGACGGTACCGGCAATCAGGCAGCCGTCATTCATCAGGGAATTGGCGATATGACCGCTGGGGGCGACGTAGGCGGAGGACTTGTCGACGGCCTTGCCGATAATCGGGCGGGCGGGCGTGAACAGGTCGGCGCGAATCGCCGGGTCAAGCAACTGCATACTGCGGTCGTAGTATTCCTGTACGGAACGAATCTGGGCGGCGTAGCCGTTCCAGATGTAGGCCTGAATCTTGAGTTGGTCTTTCCGCGCCTGTAAGACGCTCCGACGCCAGCTATATTCATTCCGGGATGTGCAGTCATCGACGACCTGCTTTAACAGCGCCGTGGAGATGATGAACGTGTCAAGGCCGCGATATCCGCGGGGGTGGGCGAGGTGTACGAGAACCTCTTTCACGCGGTTGTCGCCGTCGAGTTCAAAATAGGTGCCGTCGTCAATCTCGAAGCAGTCGGACACCATAACTACCGTAATGTCGGCCTTGGTTTCAAGGTGCTTGGCGAAAATGTCATTAATGGGCAGATTCGCCACAAGGTCGCCGTCGCTGAGTACGACATATTCCTGACGGATGGTGTCGAGATAGGAACGGATTCCGGCGAGGGCTTCCACGTTGCCGCGATAGGGCATGAGGGCGCGGCTGGAGTCGTAATTGAACGGGGGCAGGAAACGCAGGCCGCCGCGCTTGCGGGACAAGTCCCACGCCTTGCCGGTGCCGAGGTGGTCAAGCAGACTCTGATACTGTCCGTGCGTGACTACGCCGACATCCGTAATACCGGCGTTGACCATGTTCGAGAGCGCGAAGTCCACAGCGCGGTAACGTCCGCCGAAGGGGATGGACGCCGAACAGCGGGGGCCGACCAGTTCTTTCAGACCGGCGCGCTCCTCGTTGGCAAAGATAATTCCATGCAGTCCATTCATTTTCTGGACACCTCCTCACCGTTCTGGCTGAGCATTTTATTGGGTTCGACCGTGCGTCCGGCCTCGACTTCACAGCCGGGGGCAAGCACTGTCAGACCCCATGTCGCCGGGTCGCTGTTTTCGGGACGAGCGCCCACGCGGGCATTTTTGCCGATATGGCAGTCCTCGCCAAGAATGGCGTACTCGACGACCGCGCCGTCCTCGACTTTCGCGCCGGGGAGCAGTACGGAGTAGCTGACTTCCGCGCCCGCGCCCACGGTGACGTTGGGCGACAGAACCGCGTTCTCGACCTTGCCGTAGATTTCACAGCCGCGGTTAATGGCACTGTGCGTGACCGTCGCGGAGGCGTCGACGAACGTCGGGGGCGCGTTGACGGAACGGGCGTAGATAGGCCACGTCGTGTCGATGAGGTCAAGGCCGGAGGCCGGGGAGAGCATATCCATGTTGGCGTCCCAGAGGGATTCCAGCGTGCCGACATCCTTCCAGTAGCCCTTGAAGCGGTAGGCAATGAGTTTTTCCTTGTTGCCCAGCATGGCGGGAATGATGTTTTTGCCGAAGTCGTTTTCAGAATTGGGGTTGGCTTCGTCGTCACAGAGGTACTTGCGCATTTCCTTCCACGAGAACACATAGATACCCATTGACGCCAGATTGCTCTTGGGTTCCTTGGGTTTCTCGGCGAACTCGGTGATATTGTCCTCGGCGTCGACACTCATGATACCGAAGCGGGGCGCTTCCGCCCACGGCACTTCCATGACGGAAATCGTGCAGACGGCGTTTTTCTCCTTGTGGAGACGCACCATTTCGGAATAGTCCTGCTTGTAGATATGGTCGCCCGACAGAACTACCACGTAATCGGGGTCGTACATGTCGATAAAGCCGATGTTCTGATAAATGGCGTTGGCGGTACCCTTGTACCAGGAAGCGCCGGTCGCGGTCTGGTAGGGCGGGAGAATGTGGACGCCGCCGGAGGAGCCGTCGAGGTCCCACGGCTGACCGGAACCAATGTAGCTGTTGAGTTCCAGAGGCCGGTACTGTGTCAGGACGCCCACGGTGTCAATGCCGGAGTTGATGCAGTTGGAGAGGGGAAAATCGATGATGCGGTACTTGCCGCCGAAGGGGACGGCAGGCTTGGCCACGTTGCTGGTGAGGACGTACAGGCGGCTTCCCTGTCCGCCGGCCAGCAACATGGCGATACACTCTTTTTTCATGTTCTTTCCAGCTCCTTTGCCTGATGTTATCAATTTATGCGCATGGGACACGCGCAAAAATTACGTGTTAGGATTCGCTGTCGTGTTCCATTTTGCCGGCGATTCTGCGGCGTCCGCGGAGGGAGGGGTCAGTCTTGCGCTTTTTGGGGAGCTTGCCCACGCCGCGCAGGAACACTCCGCCAAAGGGCGGAATCTTAATGCACACAGAGGCGTCTTTCCCGTGCGCGGGGACTTCCTCCACGGCGACAGGTTCCTTGTCGTAGAAGTCGCCGCCGCCGTATTCGGGCAAATCGGTCGTGAACACGGGGACAAACTGCTTGTTGGACGGGACGCCCACGCGGTATCCGTCGTACTGGTTGGGGGAGAAGTTGACCGCGCAAAGCAAATTGTGTCCCTGTTTGTCCTTGCGCAGGAAGATGACGACATTGTTTTGATTGTCGTCGGGTACCAGCCACTCGAAGCCCGTCCAGTCGAAGTCGACTTCCCACAGTTCGCGGGTCTTTTTATAGAACGCGTTCGCCTCTTTGAAAAAGCGGTGCAGTTCCTGATTGTCCTTGTTTTCGAGCAGGTACCAGTCAAGTTGCTGATTGGAGTGCCATTCGTTCCACTGACCGATTTCCGCGCCCATGAACAGGAGCTTCTTTCCGGGGTGCGCCAGCAGATAGGCGTAGAAGCCACGCGTACAACGGAGCTGATTTTGGTAATCGCCGGGCATTTTGCCGACGATGGAGCCTTTCATGTGTACCACCTCGTCATGGGAGATAGGCAGTACATAATTCTCCGAAAACGCGTACATAAAGGAGAACGTGATGTCCTTATGGTTGTCCTTGCGGAACCACGGGTCGAGCTTCAAATAGTGGCACATGTCATTCATCCAGCCCATGTTCCACTTGAGATTGAATCCGAGTGCCTCGTTGTTCTCGTCGCCGTCGACGGGCGGGTGTGTCACGTTAGGCCACGCCGTGGACTCCTCCGCAATCATCAGCGCGTTGGGGTTGCGGTCGAATACCACTTTGTTGAGGTTTTGCAGGAACTTGATAGCTTCCAGATTGTGGTTGCCGCCGAATTTGTTCGGCGTCCACGCGCCGCCCTGCCGGTCGTAGTCGAGGTACAGCATGGAGGCCACGGCGTCGACGCGCAGACCGTCGACGTGGTACTCTTCCAGCCAGTAGCGCGCCGAGGAGTACAGGAAGCTGCACACTTCCGGGCGTCCGTAGTCAAAGACACGGGTTCCCCAGCTCGCGTGTTCCCATTTATTGGTGTCGGTGTACTCGTAACAGGGGGTGCCGTCGAACTCGTAGAGGCCTTGGGCGTCCTTGCAGAAGTGGGACGGAACCCAGTCCAAGATAACGGTGATACCGTTCTCGTGCATGTGGTTGACGAACCACATAAAGTCTTTCGGGGTGCCGTAGCGGGACGTGGGCGCGAAGTATCCGGTACACTGATAGCCCCAAGAATCGTCAAGGGGGTGTTCGGTGACGGGGAGGAGTTCGATAGCGGTATAGCCCATGTCGCGGACATAGGCGGCGAGTTGGCGGGCGAGGTCGCGGTAGTCGATGAAGTCGCCGTTGTCGCGCAGACGCCACGAACCCAAATGCACCTCGTAAATGTTCAGCGGGGACTCGTAGACGGGTTGTTTCCCGCGACGGGCGCGAAACGCGCTGTCAGACCACGGAAAGCCGGAAATGTCGTAAAGTTTGCTGGCGGTCGCGGGGCGGGTTTCGGTGTGGAAGCCGTAGGGGTCGGCCTTCAGGCGGACAACGCCATCTTTGCCGCGTACAGCCATTTTGTAGGTGTCGAACTCTTTGAGGCCGGGGATGAAGCCCTCCCAAAGTTCGCCGTTGCGCGTAAGGGGGTTGGCGGTTTCGTCCCAGTTGTTGAACTCGCCCACAATGGACACGCCCTGAGCGCGTGGTGCCCACGTACGGAACCGCCAGCCGCGTGTCCCGTTGCGCGTTTCGGGATGTGCGCCGAAGTAGCGCCACCCGTCGGTCAGAATGCCCTCGTGGAAACGCTGCTGCTCATTTTTTTTGGCTACAGTATTTTCCATAAGCCTCGTTCTGCTACTCAAAATGTGGACAAATATCCGCATTGAGAAAATTCCTGCTTCAACCTGCATGCTTTCGCGCTGACAAGTCAGACGCTACTCACAAATTCATGTGCAGTCCACAGGCGTAAATTCCGCGGTAGCCCCGCGTACTTAGTAGCAGTTGCCTCCTTTACTGAAAATTTTGAATGTTGCGATTGGGTTTTGGATTAGACCTTGACCAACCTCCGCCCTCAGAGTTCTACCTCATAGTTAGCCGGACTGTTTCAATCGGCACGGGTTTTCTTCCGGAGATTCCGCCCGCTGTAAAGTCAGCGCGAACTAACGCCACGGCTTTCAAATTTTAGGCGTCTTTCACCTTACGGGTGACAATTGCTTACAAGTGCGTACACTTGACTATATTTTCTCTAACTTAACATTCCCTCCTCTCCTTCCGTGCGGTACGCGGAGCCGTCCCGTGAAGCCGAACCGGGGACGGCGGTGATACCTTTCCCGCCCGTTGCCGGGACTATAAAAACTATTCTATTATAGCGCGTTTTCCGTGGAATCGTCAATCGGAGTTCTTGTCGAAAACAGACCAAAAATTTGGTCATTTTCCCTAAAAACAGAGCGGGATTCCGGTTTCACGCTTTACACGGAGAAAAATTACTCCCGGCACAGTTCCAGAAACGCGGCAAAGAGGCGTTGTCCGGCGTGACCGGGCAAACGTTCGGGGTGCCACTGTACGCCCCAGACCGGCAGACGCGTATGCCGGAACGCCTCTATAATACCGTCGTCCGCCCACTGTTCGGGGCGGAGGCCGTCGCCGGGACGGTCTACCGCCTGATGATGTGCACTGTTGACGCTTGCGGCGTCGAGAGACGCGAATATCCCCGGCGCGGCGCGTACGGGGTGCGTACGGTCGACGCCGTTGACTTGTGCGTGTCCGGGGATGTCCTGAACGAGTGTGCCGCCGAAGAACACGTTGATACTCTGCATGCCCCGGCAGATACCGAGTACGGGCTTGTGTAAAGCCGTGAAGCGTTCCAGCAAGTCCAATTCGAGGGCGTCACGCACGGGGTCAAGGTTGCGTGAAGCCGTATTGACTTGACCGTAGCGCCACGGTTCCATGTCGCCGCCGCCGGGCAACAGTAAGCCGTTACACGCTTCCGGCGCGCCGTCGAAACAGGCACGTCCTCCGGCGTGTTCCACGGCTTTGACGTAGTTCGCGCACTTCTGACTGTCTCCGATAATCCACAATGTCGGCACCATGTGTCCCGCCTCCTCCGAAAATCTCCACAGTATACGCGCCGAATGTGGAAAAATTAATAGCGGCGGTCTAAAATTTCGATAATGTCCGCAATCGCGCCGTCTGCACAGTCGCCGACGATAGTCGCGCCGCAGTCGCGGACGGCGGGGACACAGTTCGACGGCGCGAAGCCCTCCGCCGCTGACTGTAACATCGAAATATCGTTGGCCTCGTCTCCGGCACAATAGACGTTTTCGGGCGCGATTCCCAGACGCGCCGCCAGACGTAACACCATGTTACCCTTTGTCGCGCCTTTCGCCGTGACTTCCAAGAGTGTCCGCGCCGTGAAAAATACTTCACATTCCGCTGTCCAGTTCCGGGCAAGCACCGCCTCCTGTACGCGCTCTAACACGTCGTGGTCGTCCTCGAACATCATTTTCAACACGGGGAGCGGCACGTCCGACACGGCCTCTTTCGGCACGACCGGGACACGCGTAATTTGTTCGTGCAGGTGGGTGTACTGGTTCGGGCGCACGGCGTAGACGGTATCCAGTGTGTCGTAGAGTTCCAGCGCGGCGGAGGCAAACATTGACAGGATTTCCCCGGCACGGTCTGGAACGTCGTCCGGCAGGGGCAACGTGTCGGTATAGGTATGTGTACGGAAGTCGTAGAGCGCCGCGCCATTCGCCACGACAAACGGCGCGTTACAGGGGATATCCGCCGCGAAATTCCGAATGGACGGCACGGCGCGTCCCGTGGAAATTGTGAATGTCCCGCCGTTGCTCATGAAATAGTCCAGCGCCGCGAGATTGCGCGGCGGTATCACGGGCGCGGGACTGCCCGATAAAAACGCCTTTTCCGTGTTCAGTAACGTGTTGTCGTAGTCGCTGGCGAGCAGGACACCCGTAAATTTTCCCATATGTGCGCCTCCTTTGTCGACGTTCAGCGGTTCGGACAGTGTTTCAGACTCTTGCACGTGTTCAGCGGTTCGAACAGTGTTCCGGCCTCTTGCACGTGTTCAGCGGTTCGGACGGCCTTTCCGGTTGTTGCGGTACCACGGTTTCCGGTTCTTTTTGGCGGGCGTTTCGGCGGCGCGTTCCGGCGGTGACTGTTTGCCGGATTCCTTGCGGGGTTCCCGGCGCGGTTCCGACTGCTTTTTGTTCCGGTTTTTCCGGGGCGGTGTGTCGCGGTCGTCAGGCCAGACAAGTTCCTGTCCGGGAAGGAACGGTTCTTCGGGGCGTTCCTCGACATAGCGCGGCGGCGGTGCCGGAATCTGAATGCCGTTCCGGTTGCCCTTGCCGTTGCGCAGGAGTAAAATTTCCGAACAGCGGTATACTTTCTGGTGGTCGGGGTCGCTGTCCAGACTGACACGTACCGTCTCCCGCAACAAGTCCACGGCCTTGACATTGCCGGGGCCGTCGGGGGTCTGCACGAAGGATTCGACTTTCGGCAGACGCCGCGCCGCCTCCTCGTACGCGAACTGCTCATATTTCAGACAGCACATCAGGCGTCCGCAAGCGCCGGAAATTTTTGTGGGATTCAGGCTCAGATTCTGCGTCTTTGCCATTTTAATCGACACCGGCAGAAAATTCGTCAAAAACTGACAACAGCACAACGGACGCCCGCAGATACCAAGTCCGCCAATCATACGCGCCTCGTCGCGGACGCCGATTTGTCGAAGCTCAATCCGGCTGTGGAACACCGACGCCAAGTCGCGTACTAATGCGCGAAAGTCTACACGCCCGTCCGCCGTGAAAAAGAAAATCAGTTTGTTGCCCTCAAAGGAAATCGACACCCGGACTAATTTCATTTCCAGACCGTGGGCGGCGATACGCTCCTCTCCGATTCGGAACGCGTCCCGCTCCCGGTTGCGGTTCCAAGCAAGGATTCTTCTGTCCTCGTCGTTGGCAAGGCGGAGAACGGTACTTAACGGGCGGACTTCCTCGCCCTCCTGAATGGTATGGTTTCCCCGTGTGCAGATGGCGAACTCGACGCCCTGTGTTGTCTCGACCATGACTTCCTGTCCGACACTGATACGCAGTCCGGCGGGGTCAAAGTCGTAATTCCGGCTTCCGTTCGGGAAGCGGACACTGATAATTTCGCTCATAGTCCCTCCAAATCCGCCGCGAGTGCGCCGAGTACATGTCCCACGCCGACGGCGGTGTCACAGTCGCGGTAATACGCGCCGATTTTGTCCAGCGCGGCGGCAATGCGTTTTCTGTCCAAGTGTTCTATTAAGTGCCGCGCCACGGGGCGGAACGCCTCCGGGGCTTCCCGTCCGTACGTCAGAAACAGCGCCGCCGCGAACGCTTCCCGGCACCACGCCAACAACTCCTGTAAATCCTCTCTGGTGAGTTTCTTCTTCGCGCTTTCGAGCCTCGTACAAAATTCGGCGACGGCTCCGCGTCCGCGTACGACCCGCTGACAGAGTTCCGCGCCGCGTTCGGCGGCAATCCCCCGCGACGCCTCCGGCGTACCCTGACATTTCAGCTCCACACAGCGGGAGCGAAGCGTACGCAACACCCCCGACACATTCTCCGCGCAGAACAGGAACGCCGCGTACGGCGGCCCCTCCTCCACGACTTTCAGCAAAATATTTTGGTCTTGCGCGGTCAACAGGGAACAGTCGGGGAAAATATAGACCTTCCGCGCCCCCTCATTCGGACGTATCCACGCATTGGAACGCGTGTCGCGCACCACGTCCGCCGAGATGAATTTGTGTTCGTCGTCGCGCACGGTCACAACGTCCGGGTGAATGTCGCGGAGTACCTTCCGGCAGTCGGGACAGGTTCCGCACGGACGCCCGTCCGCCGCCGTACACTCATAAGCGGCGGCGGCGTAACGCGCCAGTTCCGGCAGATTGCCCCCGCCTGTCAAGAGTAACGCGTGCGAGAGTGTGCCGCGTGCGGCGGCTGTCCGGATTTGCCGCACGGCGTCGCCGTCGACCGTGAAATGTGGTTCCATGTCTGATATTGCGCCGTCCTTTCGAGTGCTTGACGTGTTTCCAGTCCCAATATACCAGAAACGTTTCCGTGCTGTCAACTGATTTTCGTGTAAAGGCGTGATTTTTGCCCCGCCGCGAAGGTGTCCCCCGAAAAAAGAACGCAAAAACCGGAAAAGTCCGGGGAAACCTGTTGCGGAACAGAAAAGTTTCGTATATAATAGGTGAAAATTGACAGGCTGTCCGTACAGCCTTGGGGCGGCGCGGTTGCGCGGAAAGGTGAGGTTGCCATGAACGCGAAAGGCTTGAAAATCAGTGACTTTGTGGAAGCGCTGAATTTGGAGGTCATCTACAAGGGGACGGATTACGATACCTCCCTGCTGACCATTACGGACGTGAACCGGCCGGGACTGCAATTCGTGAACTTCTACGACTACTTTGACCCGCGCCGTCTACAGGTTATCGGCAAGGCCGAGAGCATGTACTTGACAGGTTTCACCAGCGAACAGCGGCGCAGAAGTTTCGATTCCCTGTTCCAGTACAACATTCCGGCGATGGTCATTACACGCGGTCTCGACTGTTTCCCGGAGTGTCTGGACAGCGCCAAAGCCCACGGACGGACACTGTTGCAAAGTCAGGAAACAACCGTCAATTTCTCCAGCCACGCCATAGACTTTCTGACGCGCCGCCTTGCGCCGTTCACGGTACAGCACGGCGTACTGTTGGAGATTTACGGCGAGGGCGTCATGATTACCGGAGAATCCGGTGTCGGCAAAAGTGAAGTGTCGATGGAATTGATTATGCGCGGACACCGCCTTGTCGCCGACGACGCCGTAGAACTGCGCCGGATTTCTGACGAGTTAATCGGCACCGCCCCGGAGGTCATACGGCACTACATCGAACTGCGCGGTATCGGTGTCATTGACGTGCGGCAGTTGCTGGGCATGCGCGCCATTAAGCTGGAAACTACACTCGACCTTGTCATACACTTCGAGCCGTGGGACCAGACCAAATTTTATGACCGTCTGGGCATTGAAACCAACTTCACGAAAATTCTGGACATTCCCGTACCGATTATGACAATTCCGGTGCGTCCGGGGCGGAATCTGGCAAGTATCGTGGAAGTGGCGACCATGAACAACCGTCACCGTCAGTTCGGCGGCAACGCCGCGCAGGAACTCGAACGGCGTATCAATTCCCTTGCCGACGGCATGTGACAGGCGTTTTTCCCGCGAAAACGCATAGACTGTATAGAGACGGAACGCATTGGAGGGAAGCGTATATATGGACTGGAAAACCGAATTTGACCGCAGAATGTCCGTATTTCCGGGCGTGAAGGTTCTGCCGGATGAGCCTATGAAGCGTCACACGTCTTTCCGCACGGGCGGCGCGGCGTCCCGGATGGCCTTCCCGAAAAACGCCGGGGAATTTATATTAGTGCTGTCCAGTGTGCCGGACGACGCCCCGGAACCGTTCGTCATGGGTAGCGGTACGAACTTACTCGCGCCCGATACCGGCCTTGACCGCCTGATTATCAATACCCGCGACATGCGCAAACTCGAACCCGGTCCCGACCCCTATACAATCTTCGCGGCGGCGGGATGTTCGCTCCGGCAGGCGGCGGAGTTCGCGTGTACGCGGGGGCTGACGGGCTTGGAGTTCGCGCACGGTATCCCCGGCACAGTCGGCGGCGGCGTGTGCATGAATGCCGGTGCCTATGACGGGGAAATGTCACAAGTTTTGTCGGGGGCGCTGGTGCTGTCGGACATGGACATCTCGTATCTGTCCGTGGACGCGCTCGAATTGTCGTACCGTCACAGCATTGTCATGGAACAGTCCCGGACGTACGTTTTACAAGCCCTGTTCCGTCTGCGTCCGGGTTCCCCGGCGGATATCCGCGCCAAAATGGAACACCTCTTGAGCCGCCGCAAAGCCTCCCAGCCGTTGGAGTTCCCCAGCGCCGGGAGTACGTTCAAGCGTCCGCCCGGACACTACGCCGGAACGCTTATCGAGCAATGCGGCCTGAAAGGTTTACGCGTCGGCGGCGCGGAGGTGTCGACGAAACACGCCGGATTTGTCATCAATCGCGGCGACGCCACAAGCGCCGATATTCTGGCGGTTATCCGCGAAGTACAGAAGCGCGTGTTCGACAAGACCGGCGTCACGCTGGAACCCGAAGTACGAATTTTAGAGTAACTCCACACTCCGAAAGAAGGCAAGTTCTATGGAAATTTTAATCATCTCCGGCCTGTCCGGGGCGGGCAAGAGCAAGACGGCCTCCTTTTTAGAGGATATGGGGTTCTACATCGTCGACAACATGCCCGCCGCCATGATTCTGAAATTCTCGGAGTTCTGCGCGGTCGCCGGAAGCCGTTACCGGCGCGTGGCGCTTGTCTACGACGTACGCACCGCCGAAACCCCGTCCGACTTCTTTGAGGTCTTGGAGAAACTCAAGGGCATGGAGACGCTTTCCTGTCGTATGCTCTTTCTGGAAGCGTCGCCGGAAATCATCATCCACCGCTATAAAGAATCGCGCCGCATGCACCCGCTCCACGATATGGCGGACTCTCTCGACGAGGCTGTCCGCATGGAACGGGACTTCATGTGGCCTGTGCGGCAGCGCGCCGATTATATCATTGATACGTCCCGCATTTCGACGGCGCGTCTCCGGCAGGAATTGTTAAACCTGTTCGGGGAATCGGGCGAGAAAGGCGGCATGACGGTCAATATTATCTCATTCGGGTTCAAGTACGGTCTCCCGCTGGAAGCCGACCTTGTCTTTGACGTGCGCTTCATGCCAAATCCGTTCTACATAGCGGATTTGCGCAACCTTACCGGACTGGACAAAGCCGTTTCGGACTACGTTTTCAGTTTCCCGCAGACATCCGAGTTTCTAAAGCATATCGGCGAACTGCTGACATTTTCGCTTCCGCTGTACGCGCAGGAGGGGAAAACGGGTCTCGTGATTGCCATTGGCTGTACCGGCGGACATCACCGCTCCGTGGCTATCGCGCACGAAATCGTGAACCGGATTCGGGAACAGGGCTATCCCGTCACCGAGGTTCACCGCGACATGGGGAGGGGGGACTGACTTCCATGGCACGCAGACAGGAAACGTACCGGGTTCCGCGTACCTACGGGCCGAAAATTGTCGCCATTGGCGGCGGACACGGCCTGTCGAATCTGCTCCGGGGTCTGAAAGAGTATTCCAGAAACATTTCCGCCATTGTGACAGTCGCCGACGACGGCGGCGGCTCCGGCATGCTTCGACAAGATTTGGGAATGCCCCCGCCGGGGGATATCCGAATGTGCTGTGAAGCGCTGGCAAACACGGAATCAGTCTTGAAAGATTTGATTCATTACCGGTTCAAAGAGGGCGCGTTGACCGGGCAGAGTTTCGGAAACTTACTGTTAGCCGCGCTGAACGGGATTTCGCCGTCTTTCGACGCGGCGGTAGCGCGGATGAGTGAAGTTCTGGCGATTACGGGGCGCGTTTTGCCCGTCACGACCGCCGATGTCAGATTGGAAGCCACTTTCGAGAACGGTACTTCCGTCGTCGGGGAATCCATCATTTCCAAGTACAAGAAGCAGGCCGATTGCCGTATATCGCATGTCCGACTGATTCCGGAGGACGCGAAAGCGTTACCCGCCGCACTGAAAGCTATCAAAGACGCCGAACTGATTATCTTAGGCCCCGGAAGCCTGTACACAAGCGTCATACCGAACCTGTTAGTAGACGGCATTGTCCGGGCTATCCGGCGTTCCGGCGCTATGAAAATCTATATCTGCAATGTCATGACCGAGGACGGCGAAACCGAACATTACACCGTCTCCGACCATATCGCGGCGATTTTCAAGCACTCCGCGCCGGGACTGTTCCCGCTTTGTCTGGCGAGTTCGAGCCGCGTACCGAAAAGCGCCGCCGCACGTTACGCCTTGGAGGGTGCCGCCCCGATTGTGCTGGACACCGAACGCTGTCAAAAACTGGGCGTGGAAGTCGTAAGCCGTCCGCTGTCGACGGTCAAGGAGGGACGCGTACTCCATCACTTTCAGCGGCTGGCGCGGGAAGTTTTGGTACTGTATTCGGAACGGGCGTTCCGTGTCGCCGGAGACCGTTTCCAGTCTTGATATTACGAGAGGAGGCGCGGCGTTGTCTTTTTCGTTTGAAACTAAACAAGAACTCTGCCGCGTCCCGGTGCAAAAACTTTGTTGCGCACGCGCCGAGGCCTACGGAATCCTGCTCTACTGCAATACCTTCCAGTACGGGGAAGTCCGCATTATCACGGAAAATCAGTCTTTCGCGGCGCGACTGCCCCGACTGTTCCACCGGGCGTTCCGCCTGCGCTTCGACACACTCCCCGATTTCAGCGCCCCCGGCAAGTACGTTTTCCGCTTCGACGCCCCCGAAAAACTGCGGCACATTATCGGCATTCTGGGCTACGACCCCCGTCAGACGCCCATTCTGCATATCAACTTTGCCCTGCTGGAGGACGACTGTTGCCGTGCGGCATTCCTGCGGGGGGTGTTCTTCGCGGGCGGGAGTGTCACCGACCCCCGGAAGCGCTACCATCTCGAACTGCTGACTTCCCACGCCCAAGTGGGGCGCGAACTGCAAGCGCTTCTCCGGGACTTGGAGTACCAGTCGAAAACATTACAGCGTAACGGCGCGTTTATCACGTACTTTAAGCAGAGCGGACAAATCGCCGACTTCCTGCGGCTTATCGGCGCGCCGGACGCCGCCGGGCGTCTGCTCGACACCAAAGACGAAAAGCGTCTGCGGAACAGCGTCAACCGCCGCCTCAACTGCGACACCGCCAACGTTGACAAATCCGTCGAGGCCTCCCGCGAACAGGCCGAGGCAATCCGCAAACTCCGGGACAGCGGACAATTGGAACTGCTGTCGGACAAGTTACAGTTGACGGCGGCTCTGCGGCTGGAATACCCGGAACTGTCGCTCAGCGAACTGGCGGAGGAGTTTGACCCGCCCGTGACAAAATCCTGTCTCAATCACCGTCTGCGCAAGCTCACGGAACTGGCGGGAATAGAGAATACAGAGAAGGATGTTTAATTACCATGCTGGATATGTGGCATAACCTGTTAAGCGTCACGCCGTGGCGCGACATTTTGTCGGAAACCGAAATTCCGGGCGTTGTGACGCTTCCCGACGGCTGGACTGTCGAAACGTTTCTGCTTGCGGTCGTCGGCATTCCGCTGGCGTTACTCGTACTGCACTTCGTACGCGTGATTCTGATAACGGTATCCGGGCGGAAGTACCGCGCCCTCCGCGCCATGAATCAGGCTTGCGCGTTTGACCGCGGAATCCGGGAGCGTTACGAGTACAAGGTCAATCTCACGTCCCGGAAGCAGTTGGAGCGCTACGACTTCGAGCGCTTCTTTCTGGACGAGTACACGCGCAATCCGCAAGCGTTCGGCGCGGTACTCGAAAGCGCCCTCAACAACGAGAAAAAGTACCGGAAATACAAGGCCGATGTCGAACAGTTGTTAGGCGTCAAGCCGGGCGAGGCGGCGAAAGTCCGCTTTTTCGACCCGTTGGAAGTCAAGATATGCAAGCGGCATTTGTTAAAACCGGTTCCGCCGCCGATATTCCACTGTACGGCGGAGTACGTCAGCCCCAAGGGGAAAACCAGTTCCACACGAACCGCCGATTTCAACGTGAAGCAAATGGAGGCTATCGGGAAGCAGTACAAAAGGAACGTTGATTTTCAGGCGTCCAAGGCGTATCAGAGAAGCCTCATGACTGACTCGTTACGCTATGATATCATGAAGCGCGACAATTTCCGTTGCGTGTTGTGCGGACGTACCGCGAAAGAGGGCGTCAAACTGCACGTCGACCACATTCTACCGGTTGCCAAGGGCGGGAAAACTGTCCCGGAAAATCTGCGGACACTCTGCGACCAGTGCAATTTGGGCAAAAGCGACAAATACGACCCGAAAGGCGTCAACTGACACAAAGGAGTATCAGACATGAACAGAACAGACAAGGCTTGCAAATATCACGAAAGCGGGTGCAACTGCTGTCAAAGCGTAGTGGCGGCGTTTTCGGACGTGACCGGGCTCAGCGAGGCCGAAAGCATGCGTATCGGCGGCGGCTTCGGGAGCGGTGCCGGAACCGGCGAATTATGCGGCGCGATTACGGGCGCGGTCATAACACTGGGCATGCTGGCACCTGTCGACCCGAACAACCCCGCCGCCGTCAAAAGACAGGCCGTGGCGCTGTCGAAAGAGTTTCAGGCGCGTTTCAAGGAGAAATTCGGCGCGCTGCGCTGTCAGGAACTGTTACCGTTACGCTACGAACCCGACGACGCCACCCCCGCCGCGAAACGTCTGGGCTTGACCGCTCAACAACACTGCCGCATTATGATTGTCACGGCGGCGGAGATTGTGGAGGCCATGATTTCCGAGCGCGGTTTAGCGTAAATTCACACACTCCCGGAGGTGATTTCGTGGCGTTCGTACACTTACATTTGCACACGGAATACAGTTTGCTTGACGGCTTTTGCCGGATTTCCAAACTCCCGGAACGCTTGAAGGAGTTAGGCCAAACGGCTTGCGCGATTACCGACCACGGCGTGATGTACGGCGTCATAGACTTTTACCGCGCATGCAAGGACGCCGGAATCAAGCCCATTATCGGCTGTGAAGTGTACGTCGCGCCGCGAGGCCGGACACGCTTCGATAAAGTCCGCGAGTTCGACGCCGAAAACCGTCACTTGGTTCTGCTGTGCGAAAATGAAGAGGGCTACCGGAATTTGTCCTACATGGTGTCCATGGCATGGACGGAAGGCTTTTACTTTCGCCCACGCGTTGACATGGACTTGTTGCGCGAACATCACGCCGGACTGATTGCGCTTTCGGCGTGTCTGGCGGGGGAACTCCCCCGACTGTTGCGCGGCGGCGATTACGAGGCCGCTAAACAGTACGCGCTCGAAATGCAAGACTTATTCGGCGAAAATCACTATTACATGGAGTTACAGAACCACGGCATTCCCGAACAGGCGGAAGTCAACCGGGACATTCTCCGCATACATCAGGAAACGGGCATTCCGATGGTCTGTACGAACGACGCGCATTACTTGCGCCCGGAGGACGCCGAAGCCCACGACATTTTACTGTGTATCCAGACCGCGAAAACACTCGACGACGAAAACCGTATGCGTTACGAGCCGCGCCGTTTTTACGTGCGGAGTGAGGAGGAAATGTCGGCGCTGTTCTCGACCTTTGAGGGCGCGTTGGAGAACACGTCCAGAATCGCCGACATGTGCAACCTTGAATTTACGTTCGGGAAGTACCACCTGCCCGAATACCAGTTGCCGCCCGGCTACGACAGTTTCTCCTACCTGAAAGAACTCTGTGACACCGGCTACCGGGAGCGTTACGGCGACAACGACAGTCACCGCGCACAATTAGAGTACGAACAGAACATGATTGACCGTATGGGATTCACGGACTACTTTTTGATAGTATCGGACTTTGTCCGCTACGCGAGAAGCGTCAAGATTCCGGTTGGCCCCGGACGCGGAAGCGCGGCGGGGTCCATGGTCTCGTACTGTCTGCACATCACGGACATTGACCCGGTCAAGTACGGTCTCTATTTTGAGCGCTTCCTGAACCCGGAACGCGTCAGCATGCCCGACATTGACATGGATTTCGGCGACACCCGGCGCGGGGAAGTCGTGGAGTATGTGCGGCAGAAGTACGGACAAGACCGCGTGGCGCAAATCGTGACATTCGGCACGATGGCGGCGCGGGCGGTACTCCGTGATGTTGCCCGCGTCATGCGGATTCCGTACGCCGACGCCGACCAAATCGCCAAACAGGTGCCGCCCGGCATTCATATGACACTCGACGACGCCTTGAAACTCTCAAAACCGCTCGCCGACATGTACCGCGACAAAGAGGAAGTCAGGCGGCTGATTGATACGGCGCGTTCACTGGAAGGTATGCCCCGTAACGCCTCGACACACGCGGCGGGCGTCGTGATTACGCGCCGCGCCGTGTACGAGTACGTGCCGCTTGCCAAAAATGAAGATACCGTTGTATGTCAGTACGTGATGACGACGTTAGAGGAACTCGGCCTCTTGAAGATGGACTTCTTAGGCCTGCGAAACCTCACGATTTTAGACGACGCCGTGAAACGTGTACAGGAACACGAACCCGGTTTCCGGCTGGAGGCTATCCCGGAGGACGACGCCCCCACATTCGACATGATTTCCAGCGGCAAAACATCCGGCGTGTTCCAGATTGAATCGGCGGGTATGACGGGCGTATGTGTCGGGCTGAAGCCCAAAAGCATTGAGGACATTACCGCCGTTATAGCGCTGTACCGTCCGGGGCCGATGGACTCCATACCGCGCTTTATCGCCTGTGCCAGAGACCCCCGACAAGTGACGTACCGTCACCCGTCTTTGGAGCCGATATTATCCGTGACATACGGCTGTATCGTGTATCAGGAACAGGTTATCCAGATTTTCCAGCGGCTGGGCGGCTACTCTCTCGGACAGGCCGACATGGTACGCCGTGCCATTTCCAAAAAGAAAGCCGCCCAAATCCAGCGGGAAAAGGACGCCTTTATACACGGCGACCCGGAACGGAATATTTCCGGCTGTGTGGTAAACGGTATCCCGGAACCTGTCGCGGAGGCGATTTATCAAGAGATTTACGATTTCGCAAACTACGCGTTTAACAAGGCGCATGCTGTCGCCTACGCAGTGCTGGCGTACCAGACGGCGTATCTGAAATGCCACTACATGCGGGAGTACATGTCGGCGCTTCTGACTTCTGTGCTGGACAACTCCGACAAAATCGCGGAGTACGTCAACGAGTGCAAAGATTTCGGGATTGCGCTGTTACCGCCTGATATCAACCGTTCGCGGGACGTGTTCACGGTGGAACCGGACGGTATCCGCTTCGGGCTGGCGGCTATCAAGAATGTCGGGCGCGGACTGATTACCGCCGCGTTGGAGGAACGCGACAAGCAAGGACAGTTTGTGTCACTGCAAGACTTTTGTGAGCGCATGAACAGCGCGGAACTCAACCGCCGGGCGTTGGAAAACCTGATTCACGCGGGGGCGTTCGACTGTACCGGCGCGAACCGCGCCCAAATGCTGGCGGTACACGACAAAGTGTTACAGGACGTGACAGAGCGTCAGCGGCGGAACGTCTCCGGACAACTGGACATGTTCTCGTTAGGTTCGACAAACGCTACACGGGCGGCGGAAATCCCGTTGCCCGACATTCCCGAACGTCCGCCCATGGAACGGATGTTCATGGAGCGCGAAACGACCGGGCTGTACTTCTCCGGACACCCGATGGACGCCTGCCGGGAGACCGTCGAACGCTTACAGATTCCGTCCATTGGTTCGATTCTGCGCGACTTCGAGCGCGACACCGGGCCGGTACAGTTCACCGACGGACAGCCGGTCAGCGTGGCGGGAATCGTGACCGCCTCCAACACGCGTACGACCAAAAATAACACGCTCATGGCGTATGTCACGCTGGACGACGGAACCGGCGCTATCGAACTGTTATGCTTCCAGCGGACATTAGAAACCTGCGGGGCGTACCTGCGCGAAAACGAACTGACATTGATTACCGGGAAATTGTCCGTCCGGGACGAGAAAGCGCCGCAAATCCTCTGTGATACGGCCTACTCCCTCACGGCTATGCACGACGCGCCGACATCGCAAGCTGTACGGAATCAGGCGCAACCCGCTGAAAACAGTACGTTGTACCTGAAATTTCCAAGCGCGAATCACCCGAAAGCGCGGCATATGTCGCTTGTGTTCAACATGTTTCCGGGCGCTTCCCCGGTCAAAATCCGCATGGCCGACACACGCGAAGTCCGTACGGCACGCGTGGGACTTCATCCGGCACTGCTCGACGAGGCGCGGGCGACATTGGGCGCGGAAAATGTTGTCCTGCGCGAAAATCCGCCCCATTGAGCGCCGCCCCGCCGGGACAGGGAAAATGTGACAATTTTACAGAAAATGTCTGGCTTTCCTCCGCTTCGCCGCGCCGGAAGGCGGAAACATGTACACTATGCCTTGTCAGAGTGTCCCGCCCGGAATGGGCGGGGCTTTTTTTCATGCGACAAGCAGAAAATTTCAGTTTACAAGCCGGAAATTTTGTGCTATACTGTGTCCTGTATGTATCCCGCACGGTCACTATGCGGGAAAACCCCTGTGAGGGGGGAATACAGAGCCCCCGTCAACGCGGACTCTGATACTTAGGGAGGTACAAACATGGCAAGAAAATTCAAATCCATGGACGGCAACAACGCCGCCGCGTATGTCAGTTACGCGTTCACGGAAGTGGCGGGCATTTACCCCATCACGCCGTCCTCGCCTATGGCTGACTTGGTTGACCAGTGGTCCGCCGCCGGTCAGAAGAACATCTTCGGAACTACGGTCAAAGTTGTCGAAATGCAGTCGGAAGCGGGCGCCGCCGGTACGGTTCACGGCTCCCTCGGCACCGGTGCCATGACTACGACCTACACCGCCTCTCAGGGTCTGCTCCTCATGATTCCCAACATGTACAAAATCGCGGGTGAGTTGCTGCCCTGTGTGTTCCACGTCTCCGCCCGTACGGTGTCCAGCCACGCCCTCAACATCTTCGGCGACCACTCCGACGTGATGGCCTGCCGTCAGACCGGCTTCGCCATGCTCTGCGAGAACGACCCGCAGGAAATCATGGACTTAGCCCCCGCCGCGCACCTCGCCGCCATTGAGGGCAAAGTACCCTTCATCAACTTCTTTGACGGTTTCCGCACGTCCCACGAAATCCAGAAAGTCGCCGTCTGGGACTACGACGACCTCAAAGACATGTGTGACATGGACGCCGTGGCCGCGTTCCGCAAGCACGCCCTTAACTCTGACCGCCCCGCCATGCGCGGCTCTCACGAGAACGGCGACATTTTCTTCCAGCACCGCGAGGCCTGCAACCCCTACTATGACGCCCTCCCCGAAATCGTCGAAAAGTACATGGGCAAGATTAATGAAAAGCTCGGTACTGACTATCATCTGTTCAACTACTACGGCGCGCCCGACGCCGACCGCGTGATTATCGCTATGGGTTCCATCTGCAATGTCGCGGAGGAAGTCATCGACTACATGACCGCCAACGGCGAAAAGGTTGGTCTCGTGAAAGTCCACCTGTACCGCCCGTTCAAGGCCGACGCGCTCCTTGACGCTATCCCCGAAACGTGCAAGATGATTGCCGTTCTTGACCGTACCAAGGAACCCGGCTCCATCGGCGAACCCCTCTATATGGACGTGCTTTCCGCGCTCGCCCGTGCGAAACGCTTCATTCCCGTTATCGCCGGTCGCTACGGTCTCGGCTCCAAGGATACCCCGCCGCAGAGTGTCTTTGCCATCTACGACGAGATGAAGAAAGACAATCCCAAGCAAGAGTTTACTATCGGTATCAAGGACGACGTGACCAACCTCAGCCTCGACGAAACCAACTTCACGGACGTTGCCCCGAAAGGTACTGTCTCCTGCAAGTTCTGGGGTCTCGGCGGTGACGGTACTGTCGGCGCTAATAAGAACTCCATCAAGATTATCGGCGACCATACCGACAAGTACGTGCAAGCCTATTTCCAGTACGACTCCAAGAAGACCGGCGGCGTCACGGTGTCGCACCTGCGTTTCGGTGACGTGCCTATCAAGTCCAGCTACTATATCAACAAGGCCGACTTTGTGGCCTGCCACGTGCCGTCCTATATTACCAAGGCGTTCCCGATTGCCCGCGACGTGAAACCCGGCGGTACCCTCCTCATTAACTGCCAGTGGTCGCCGGAGGAACTCGAACACCATCTTGACGCCGCCTCCAAGCGCTTCATCGCCAACAACAATATCAACCTCTACACCATCAACGCCATTGACCTTGCCATTGAAATCGGCATGGGCAAGCGTACCAATACTATTCTGCAATCCGCCTTCTTCGCGCTTGCGAAAGTTCTCCCCGCCGAGGACGCTATCAAGTACATGAAGGACGCCGCCACGAAATCCTATCTCAAAAAGGGTCAGGACATCGTGGACATGAACCACAAGGCCATTGACGCCGGTGCCACCGCTTTCAAGAAAATCGACGTTCCCGAAAGCTGGAAGAACGCCGTCGACGAAAAGGCCGAAGTACAGCGCAAGGGCAAGGCCGAACTCGTCGCGCAGGTCAACGACATTCTCGACCCCGTCGGACGCATGGACGGCGACAGCCTCCCCGTGTCCGCGTTCAAGAACCACATCGACGGTCAGTTTGAACTCGGCGCGGCCGCTTACGAAAAGCGCGGCGTCGCCGTCACGGTTCCCTCGTGGAATCCCGATAACTGCATCCAGTGCAACCAGTGCGCGTACGTCTGCCCCCATGCCACAATCCGCCCGTTCGCGCTCAACGCCGACGAGGCCGCCAAGGCTCCCGAAGGCGCGAAAATGCTCGACTTCACCGGCAAGCCCGGCATGAAATTCGCTATGACCGTCAGCCCGCTTGACTGTATGGGTTGCGGCGTGTGCGTGGGCGTCTGCCCCGGCAAGAAGGGCAACAAAGCCCTCAAAATGTCCCCGCAGGCCGACGAACTCCCGCAACAGGCGATGTTCGACTACTGCGTGTCCGAAGTCTCCGAGAAGAAGGAACTCCAGACCAACAATGTCAAGGGAAGTCAGTTCCGTCAACCTATGCTGGAGTTCTCCGGCTCCTGCGCCGGCTGCGCCGAAACGTCCTACGCCCGTCTCGTGACACAGCTTTTCGGCGACCGTATGTTTATCTCCAACGCCACCGGCTGTTCCTCCATTTGGGGCGGCCCCGCCGCGACTTCCCCCTACTGCACCAACAAAGCCGGTCACGGCCCCGCGTGGTGCAACTCCCTCTTTGAGGACAACGCCGAACACGGTCTCGGCATGTCTTTGGGACACAACGCCATCCGCGACAGCCTGAAAGCCAAGACCGAATCCCTGATTGCCCAGCCCCAGACGCGTCCGGCGCTCAAAGAGGCCGCGCAGAAGTGGCTCGACACCTA
>JAFSRZ010000033.1 GCA_017445875.1 Oscillospiraceae bacterium
CCGCGAGAAATTACGCTATGATAATGGCAGTAGCCCTCTGCGGTTGGTATCCTTTCTTTAAGTTTTATCACCTTAAAGATACCATATAACCGCGCTGAGGGCTACTCTTTTTTCATTAAAAACTTTCCACTGTCCAGTTATAAAGGCAATCGGCAGGAATTAATCTCGAAGGTGAAGCATATCTTCACGGAAACAGGAATCAACATGCCCAAGCTCGAAAAAGACTATCAGATAGTCGATATCGACCCGTTTACCGTCTTTGGACTGTTTAACAAAAGCTCCATGAAAGAGGCCAACCGCGTGAAGATTATTTCCGCGGTCAAAGACCTCTTTGGTGTTGCCGCGCCTGTTCCGTCGTCTTTCGCCAGCATTCCGGTTTTGAACAACCAGAACGCGACATTCTATTATTTCATTGGTGAGCGTAAGGACGGCGACATTGATGAACTCTGGAACTTGTTCGAGAGTGCGCTGGCTTACGCGTCGTCACCCGTATCTGATAAGCGGGATGTTCTCTCCAAATATTTTGACCTTGCCATCAACCAGAAGGGCAACGGAAACAGCAAGGTCACAATGGGGCTTTTTTGGATTGCCCCGAATGCTTTTCTGAATCTGGACCAGCGGAATACATGGTACATCTATGAGTCAGGGAAAGTGCCGTCTACTCTGGTAAAGACGCTTCCGAAAATCGACACCAACAAAATCGCGGCTTCAAAGTATTTTGCTATTGTTGAAAAGCTCGTACGGGGAAAAGACGCTGATTATTGATGCCAAATACTATGCGCATTCGACGCAGATTCAATATGACAAACATACGCTCCATTCCGGCAACATGTACCAGATTTTCACTTACGTGAAGAACAAGGAAACGGAACTGTCCGGCAGACCGCATGAAGTTTCCGGGATGTTGCTGTACGCCAAGACTGATGAGGATGTCTATCCAGAGAACGAGTATCGTATGAGCGGCAACAGGATTGAAGTCCGGACGCTGAATCTGGACGGAGACTTTGCCATGATTAAGGCGCAGTTGGATGGGATTGCTGAAAAGTATCTCCATTCCGGCAAATTTACCTCCTCACGCGGTGGAAGTTTCTGCTTATAGTCAATGGACGAAATGCTGAGGAATCCCGATAAGTCTCGCTAAGTGTCGAGACTTACCGGGATTTATTATCACGCCCTTGCAGACGACACTTACGGGCAAGGGACTGTGACCTTTACTTCTCGGTATTCAGTTCGCGGAGGGCATAGCGGAAAATGTCGCGCTGGGACGGGCCGTGGAAGATTTTGCACAACGAACTTGCGCGGGGCGTCGAGCCGGACGCGTTCGGCTTGCCGTCCGTGAAGGCGATTCCCTTGACCTGATTGCCCCGCACGGCCTGCACTAAGAACCCCGTGTCCACAGGCCAGTTGGGGCGGCGTACAATGACAGGCCCCACACTCTTATACTTCTGGTACATCCCCGCGACAGTCTCGCTCTTTTCGTAGTCGAAAGCGCGGGCAAGTTCGTCGAGACGGTAGTTCAGGAGCGGCTCGGCACTCATGATTTTCTGCCGCAAGGCCTCGGCCTCGGTGATTTTTTGATTCCAGAGGCTTGACAGCTTGCGGACTTCCTCCTGAAACGAGTTCCATTCCGCGATTTTGGCCTGATACGTCGCTTTGAGCGCGTCGGCGTCGGCGATTTTCTGCTTGAGCGCCTTGGAAAGTTTCTTGACTTCCTCCCGCGCCTCGCGCAACTGAAGTTTTTCGGCCTCGACTTCCTCCCGCGCCTGTTGATAGAGTTCGTGAATTTCCGGCGCTTCCCGGTTGACGCGGTTGAGCGCGCCCAGCAGTCCGGCGTAGGATTCCACAATTCTTTCATCTAATTTCGCCATGCCCGGCGTCCTCCTTTCCACTGCGGACGGTCTCCAGCCATTGGAGCAGTTCCGCGCAACTGTATTCCAACTGGTCCGACATCCGTTCCCGTACGACACGCCGCGCTATCCGCTGTTCGGCGACTTTGGGGTAGGCGGCTTTGATAAGTTTCGTGATGAAACCGTCCTCGTAGGGGGTATCCGCGCCCAGCGTGTCCGGGGAAATCATGTACCGCAAGAGGCGGTACGGTAAATTGTTCCGGTTCTTGACGCGTTCGGCGGTTCGCCGCACGGAGTCCCAGTCCCGCGTGAGCAGATACCATTTGGCGGCCTCGAAGAAGTCCCGCGGTTCGGCCTCGTACTCGGCGTGCCGCGCAAGGCAACGGTATTCGTCTTGGGGCGCGGCGTGGCCTTCCCGGTAATAGTCCAGTGCCTCCCGGTACAGTCCGGCGCGTTCGAGTTCGGCGGCCTTGGCAAGCCAGTCGCGGTCTTCACTGCCCAGACTTTTCAGCCGCGCCTCGGCCTGTTCGTAGCTGACATCCGACAATTCCAGCGCGTCCTCCAGTTGCGGGACGGTCTCGAAGTCCACGAAACCCAGATACTGCCGCGCCCGCGTCATGGCGACGTAAATCAGATTGAAATAGTAGCGGTTGCCGGTCGAACGGTGTTTCCCCTCCGACAAAATACGCTCTAACGCCTCCCGATTCCGGCTCATCATATTGAGGCACAGAACAAAGTCGTATTCGACGCCCTTGATTTCCGCCGCCGTGAACACGTAGCGGTGTTTGGCCTTGACCTGTGCCAGCATGGTTTCGACGCGTTGTTTCTCCTGTTCGTCGGGCGTCAAAATCACGGCGTCGGGGTACTTTGCCATATCAGCCAGAAGCGCCGGTAAAGTTTCGCTGTCGTAACGGAGACGGTACACCAGTCCGCCGCCGGGGTTGATGGACGTTTCCGGCTGTTCGACGCCGCTGTCACGCCACCCGGTACAGTCGCGGCGAAGTCCCGAAATGATGTTCACTTTGTCCAAAATACATTGGCGGCAACGGTAATTTGTCGTCAGCAACTGTCTTTGTAGGGCGGATTCCCCGTAGTAGAGTTTCCCCATGTGTCCGGGACTGAACACGGTGGGGTGAATCGTCTGGTGTTCGTCCCCGGTGAACAGTAACAGGCGTCCGTTCCTGCTGAGACGGTGTATCAGGAAAATTTGCATTTCGGTGTAGTCCTGCACCTCGTCCACCACGACCAGTTCAAATGTCGGGAGTGTGTCCCAGTCGCGTTCAAGCAGAGTACGCGCCAAGTCGTTTTCGTCGAACAGGTGATGACCTCGCAAATAGTTCTCGTACTCCTCGGCGAGCGTGTAAATGAACTCCCGGTGACGGGATTCCAACGCGGTGTCCTCCTCTTTGAGTTTCAGGTACTCGTCACGCGGGAGAAGCGGCGGAACGTTGCTAAAGCGGCTGTAATACTGTAACACGCGCTCTAACGTGTCCTCGTCCTGTTGCGACAGGCCGCCGTCGGACTGCTTGCGGTTGTTGCGGCGTCCGCCCGCCGATAACGCCCGTTCCCGTTCGGCGCGGCGTCGCGCCTCGTCCAAGTCAATGCGCGTCAGCGCCACACTCTTTGACAGCGTAAACTTACGGCTCAACGCGCCGTTTTCGGCGCAACGCCGGAGATAGCCGTCACGGAAAAGCCGGTCAAGTCGCGGAAACTGTTCCTGTGACAGCGGCGCGTTCCGGTTCCAGTCGACGCCCATATAGCCCTTGATGACGCCGCGCACCTCGCGCCATACCGACATGGGAAGCGGGGTGTCCGGCTTTCTGGAACGCCAGCAGGACGAAAACTCCAGAAATTTCAGAAAGCCCTTGGCGCGGACAAAATTTTCCTCATTCCAGCCTAATTTCTCCATGCAGTAGTCGTTAATATTGAGAAATTCCACGCGCTTTCCGGGGACGCCGCCGCGGTCACGGCACAACTCGTCATAAATGCCCTTGGAGTAGTGCAACAACTCATTGGACTGCGTCAGGTACACCGCCGGACTGACCGGTAAATCGTTCAGGACATGCACCGCGACCAGCGTCTTACCGCTTCCGGCACTGCCTAACAGCAACATGGGACTTTTGCGCGTCTGGAAGGCGTCGATACAGGCCATTTGGCGCGACGACAGGTGTACTTCACGGGTATTTTCCTGTATTAATTCCTCGTCGGAGCGGAGATAGAGCTTGGAATAGTCCTCCCAAATCATCCGCAGAACGTCTCCGGCGTCGGCAAGGTTCACGCCGTCGCTTTCGGACGGAGCCACGCCCGGCACGTCCGGGCGCTGTAAGACGCCCAAATCATAGAACATCTCCACGACATCCTGTAGCGGCACGCAGTCCTGTTCCGTCACGCCGCCCTCGAAACTGTACTTTTCCTGATTGTCGTGTGACTGCCATTCCAGCAGTACAAAGGCGTCGGCGCGTTTCCATCCGATATCCTCCGCCCACGCGCACAGGAGACGGTTCCCGGCGGAGATTTTGAGTTTGCCCACGTCGTCGCCGTGAAACTTGCGCCAGTCGACGCCCTTCCGGCCCAGATAGTCCGAAAACGCGGCGGTATCGGGCAGACTGTCCATTTCCTGAAAGCGTTTCAGTAACCCCCGAAGCACGTCGTCCGGGATTCTCCGGTCTTGGAGTTGACGAAGAAATTTCCTGTGCATGAAAACATTTACTCTCATCTCATCACCAGATTTCCCAAAAGTTTGTTACGGATGTTTCCATATTCTTGTATTGTGTGTTCATTTTACCATAGTTGGATGATGATAGCAAGGAAAACGCGCCGGAATACAGAATAAAATTCCCGATAAAGTCCGGGTTTTGCCGAACCTCATCAGGAATCATAAATTGGAGCGCCTTACTTTTGATGTTCCATCACGCGGGGAAGCGTACGCAACAGCAACAGGCCGAGGACGTAACAAGCCAGCAGTTCCCCGAATCCGACCGTAAAGCCGTTGAACAGCCACGCCCGGAGGAAGTTTTCACCGTCCTGCGCGGCGAACCACGCGATTTCCGCGCCGATAATCACGGCGTTGCACACAACGGGCGGCATGGGGGCTAACAGGGGATTTTTCAAGCGGGATGTCCAGAGGGCGGCAAGGAGTGTGGCGGACGTGCCAATCACGCAGTCAAGCAGGAACGGCGAGAACAAGTTAGCGATGAAACAGCCGACGGTCAGTCCGAACACAGCTTCCGGGAACAGGAACGGCAAAACCGTCATAGCCTCCGCGACGCGGAACTGAATCCCGCCGTACTGCGGCACTGGCATAAAAATTGTCAGCACGGCGTAGAGCGCGGCGATAAGTCCGGCCTTGGCAATCTGGCGCGTCGACACCGTGAAACGGGATGTGGTCATGGGTTCGGGGTTGTGCATTGGGAAATTTCCTCCTGATTGATTTTCCGGCGCGGAAATCCCGCGTCCGTGATAACTTGAACAATGCCGGGAACCGTGGACAGTCCCCGGCGGCGCGGTTGCGATTAAGGGAGCCGCGCTAACTTTTTCAGAAACTCCACGCCAAGCGGCAAAATGTACTCGTCGTCGAAGTCGAAGTTGGAAGCATGCAATTCGGGGGTGTCGCCGATTCCGAGGAAAAAGAACATTCCCGGCAAGTGGCGCTGATAGAACGAAAAATCCTCCGCCGCTAACGACGGCTTGTCCAGTAATTTCGGGGCGTCCTCTCCGAGACCCGCGCAGACTTCCTCGTACAGCGCTTCATGATTCCAGACGGCAGGGTAGCCGCTCCCGAAACGCGTCGCCACATGACACCCGGTTTCGCGCTCAATCGCCGCGCCGATGACGCCCAAGCCGTCGCGGCAGGCCTCAAACGTCGCGTCCTGATACGTCCGGAGACTGCCTTCCAGCGTGGTTTCCCCGCTGATTGCGTTCCGCACGGTGCCGGACCACATCTTCCCGAAGCGCAGTACGCACGGCGGCGGCACTTCCTCCGCTAACTTGTATGCGCGTGTCAGATATTCGATACCCGCAAGCATGGCGTCGCGTCCCTGTTCGGCGCGGGACAAATGCGCGCTTTTGCCCTTGACGTACACTGTCACCTCGTTGGAACGCGCCATCATCGCGCCCGGACGGGCGAATATTTCCCCTTTCGGCAGGTGCGGCCAGAGGTGCAGTCCGAAAATACGCTTTACGTTCTTTTCCTCTAAAATGCCGGAATCACAGATACGTCCCGCGCCGCCGCTGGTCTCCTCCGACGGCTGGAATACCGCAAGCACATTCCGGGGCATTCCCTCCGGTTTCGCCGAAAGCCATTGGCACAGCGACAGCAACATAGCCGTGTGACCGTCATGCCCGCAGGCGTGCATATTGCCGGGGTGGCGCGACGAGTACGGCAGTCCGGTAGCCTCCTCAATGGGCAGGGCGTCCATGTCGGCGCGGAAAGCGACGGTCTCTTTTTGCCCGAAGTCGAACCACGCGCACACGCTCCCCTGAATCGGGGAGACATATTCACAACGGTGTCCGCGCAAGACACCGGTCACAAGGGTCAATGTCTGGGAAAGCTGGTCGTCTAACTCTGGAATCTGGTGCAGGTAGCGGCGATGTGCCGCGACAGGTGACAGCATGGGTTTCCCTCCTTATATCAAGCGTGAAATGACTTGCCTATCGTATCACAGTTTCCCGAATTTGGAAAGCGCTTTTTGACGGGAAAGCCAATTTTTTTACGGGCGGTCGGGGAACTTTTCACAAAGCGCCGTCAACTCGTCCAGAAGCGTCCGCATTTGCGATTTGTCCATGACGCAGGTCAGTTCGGCGGTGTCCTCGCCGGACATGATATTCGGCAGGTAGAACGCGACCGACACCGTGAAGCCGTCGCCGTCCGCCCGCGCCGACAGTGAAAAATAGGGTTCCACAAATTCGCTTTCGTAGGCGTCCCGGATACCCGCATTCAGGACTTTTAACCCCGCTGTCAGTTCCTGTAACTCGTACGTCAGCAGACAGGCGTTGGAATCCTTGACGATTTCGCCGTCATCGTTCCAAGTGGCGCGTAATGTCAGCCAGTTTCGGTCGTCGCTCTCCGGGTCGCCGACGCCCTCCGGCAGTTCGTAGCTCACAACGTCCAGTTTCAGGCTCGAAGCCTCGTTTTGAAAAAACATAGCGGTTCCTTTCCGTGGGACATAGTTTTTGACGCTTCCCCACGGCGCTATATTGTAGCACGTTTTTTCGTATTTGCAATATGTACGTTTTCGGAACAGACGCGGAAACGGACAGTCACACGGACTGCCCGTTTCCGTTGTTACGCGATATTGCCGCTTATACCGTTGTTACGCGATATTGCCGCTTATACCGTTGTTACGCGATATCGGCGCTTATCCGGCTGTTACGCTTTGCACTCGCCAGCGCCCAACGGGTTGCCCTCGTTGAAGTTGCGGGCGTTTTCGAGCGTCGTTCCGGCGATAGCCTGTAACGCCTCCCGCGTGAAAAATGCCTGATGAGACGTAATGACCACGTTCGGGAACATCAGCAGACGCGCCAGATTTTCATTCCGTACAAAGTCGTCGGAGTGGTCGGTGTACACATACGCGTCCTCGTCCTCGTACACGTCCAGCGCCACGGCGTGGAATTTCCCGGCTTTGAGCGCCGCGATTAAGGCCTCTGTGTCGATTAACGCGCCGCGCCCGGCGTTGACAAGCATGGCGTCGTCCTTCATATGGGAAATGGCCTCGGCGTCAAGAATGTGGAACGTGCCGCCCTCGCCCATGAACAGAGGCACATGCAGAGATACCAAGTCGGCCTTTTCCAGCACGGTATTCTTGTCGGCGTAGGTCAGCAGACCCTCGTCGACCAGTTTCTGATTCGGGAACGCGTCCCACGCTAAAACCGTCATGCCGAAGCCCTTGCAGATACGGGCGAAGCACTGTCCAATTTGACCCGTGCCGATGATACCCGCGACTTTGTTGTGAAGGTCGACGCCCATCAGGCCATTGAGGGAGAAATTGTTGTCCTTCACTCTGTAAATGGCCTTGTGCAGACGGCGGTTCGCCGCCATAATAATGGACATGGCGTGTTCCGCGACAGCGTACGGGGAGTAGGCCGGGACACGGATAACGGTTAAGCCGCGCCGCGCCGCCGCTTCCAAGTCGACGTTGTTGAAGCCCATGCAGCGGAGCAGAATCAGCTTGACGCCGGCGTCGGCGAGTGTGTCGACGACCTGCGCGGGACATTCGTCATTGACGAAAATGCACACCGCGTCATAGCCTTTGGCAAGGTAGGCCGTTTCGGGGGTCAGGCGGGTACTGAAAAAGTTAATGTCGCAGTTGAAGGTACCCTCGCCCTTGTCCTTGACCAGTTCACTGAAAAAGAGTCTGTCATAGTCCTTGGTGCCGAAGAAGGCGATTTTCAGGACATCGACCTTTTTCTTTTCGGCAAAGGTGTCGTTGAGGATTTTTTCAATCTGGGCAAGCGCGGCGGCCTCGTCGCCGCCCTCGGCGCTGATTTCCAGTACGGAACCCTGCGCCGCGTGGAGGCTCAGAAGCTGAATGACGTTGTTGCCGTTTGCGGTTTTGCCGTTGCACTTGACGGTAATCTGTGAGGCCATTTTCACGCATGCCTGCGCTAAAATCGCCGCCGGGCGGGCATGAATGCCAAAGGGGTTAGTTACTTCAAACTGGATTGTCTGCATACCGATTTCTGCTACTCAAAATATGGACAAATGTCCACATTGAGAAAATTCCCGCTTCATCCTGTGTGCTTTTGCGCCGGAATACGGTCGCTACTCACAAGTTCACGCACAGTCTGCGGGCGTAAATTCCGCGGTAGCCCCGCGTACTTAGTAGCAGATACCTCCTTTACTTGAAATTTGGAATGTTGTGCTTGGGTTTTGGATTAGACCTTGACCAACCTCCGCCCTCAGAGTTCTACCTCATAGTTAGCCGGACTGTTTCAACCGGCACGGGTTTTCTTCCGGAGATTTCGCCCGCTGTAAAGTCAGCGCGAACTAACGCCATGGCTTTCAAATTTTAGGCGTCTTTCACTTCATTGAGTGACCATTGCTTACTAATGCGCAGACTTGACCATATTTTCAGAAACTTATCACCACCTGCCCGTGTCCCCGGAACGTCCGGGTCTTATCATGCGCTGAGAACTGCCGATTCCATAATACCACATTCCCGGAAAGAATACCAGTCTTTTTTTCATAAATTTTCCTGATTTTTTTGTCTGTGCGGTTGACGCGCTTTTGTCGTGTCGCCGTCAGGCGACAGAGGGGGACAAAAACGCCCCCACCCGGCGCGGGACTGCCAACAGAGAAGCGGACGCCCATGTTTACGGGCGTCCGTTGCGCGTGTCGCGGAAAGCGTCATTTGACCGCCGCGAAGCCTTTTTCAAGGTCGGCGAGAATGTCATCAATGTGTTCCGTGCCGATGGAAAGCCGGATGGTGTTCGGATAAATGCCCGCGTCGGCGAGTTCCTCCGGCGAAAGCTGGGAATGCGTCGTGGTGGCGGGGTGAATGACAAGCGATTTCACGTCGGCGACGTTCGCCAGCAGGGAGAACAAACGCAGGCCGTTGATAAATTGGAACGCCTCTTTTTGTCCGCCTTTGACGTTAAACGTGAAAATGGACGCGCCGCCGTTGGGGAAATATTTCTCATACAGCGCGTGGTCGGGGTGGTCGGGCAGGGACGGATGATACACTTTTTCCACTTGCGGATGGCTGGAAAGATATTCCACGACTTTTTTTGTGTTCTCCGCGTGGCGTTCCAGACGCAGGGACAGCGTTTCCGTACCCTGTAACAGCAGGAACGCCGCGAAGGGCGAAATACAAGCCCCCGTATCGCGCAGGAGAATGGCGCGGATATAAGTGGCAAACGCCGCCTTTCCCGCCGCTTCCGTGAAGCGCACGCCGTGATAACTCGGATTCGGTTCGGAAATCCACGGATATTTCCCGGACGCGTCCCAGTCGAACGAGCCGCCGTCCACAATGACGCCACCCAGTGTCGTACCGTGTCCGCCGATAAATTTTGTGGCGGAGTGTACGACAATATCCGCGCCGTGTTCCAGAGGGCGGATAAAATACGGTGTCCCGAAGGTGTTGTCAATGACCAGCGGCAGGCCGTGCGCGTGGGCGATTTGGGCGAGCGCGTCAATGTCGGGAATGTCGCTGTTGGGATTGCCGAGGGTTTCAATGTAAATGGCCTTGGTATTCGGGCGGATTGCGGCGGTAACTTCCGTGAGGTCGTGGATATTGACAAACGTCGTTTCAATGCCGTACAGCGGCAGGGTATGGGACAGCAGATTCACGGAGCCGCCGTAAATCGTTTTCTGCGCGACGATATGCTCTCCTTTAGTCGCAAGCGCCTGAATTGTGTAGGTAATCGCCGCCGCGCCGGAGGCGGGCGCAAGTCCGGCGACGCCGCCTTCCAAGTCCGCTATACGGCTTTCAAACACGCCCTGTGTCGAGTTCGTCAGGCGTCCGTAGATGTTCCCGGCGTCCGCGAGACCGAAGCGCGCCGCCGCGTGTTCGGCGTCGCGGAACACATACGCCGCCGTCGCGTAAATCGGCACGGCGCGGGCGTCGCTGGCGGGGTCGGGGGTTTCCTGTCCCGCGTGAATCTGGAGCGTTTCAAAATGATAGTTTGACATGGTATAATCCCTCGTTCCTGTTTGATTTCACCGGATTTTCACTGGAATCAGACAGGGACGCATTCGACCATACCGGAAATTAGCGCGCAGAAAGCGCGTAAAACGGACACTCATAAAATAACGCGCCCTCCTTTTCATATAATAAAACTTGGTTAGTATGATTATACAGCGTGTGTCGACATTTGTCAAGGCTTTTTTTGCTTCTGGCCGGTGTCAAGTGATTTCATGACGTTTTGGGTGCTTGTTCGCAGACACTGGACAGTCTTAATTGGCATGTACAGATATGAAGCAAGAAACCGGCGGTCGTCCCGCCGGTTATGCTGTTCACTCGTCAAGCGCCCCGATTCCGCGCAAAAGGTTGAGCGTCCATTCCACGTCCGCCGCCACAACGCCGATGGAGGCGTCACCCCCGGCGTACAGGTCGGCAATGATGGATTCCGGTGTCGTCTCGCGGCGGAGATGGTCGACGACAAAGGCGGTGGTCTCGTTACGCCGTACCATGCCGCCGAGTGTCGAATCATCTGCCGCGACTGGAATTTCTGTGTTCCCGATGGTTCGCGTCAAAAATTCCTGTTTCAGTTTCACGAAAACCGCCCCCTTTCGGTAAGACACACGCTGTCACGTCCATACTGATTATATCGTGTCCGGGGCGGGATTACAAGCGGTTTTTTCGCGCTGATTATTCCAGTACGCGCCGGAGATATTGTCCGGTGAAGCTGTCGACACATTGCGCGACTTCTTCCGGGGTTCCCGTGGCGATAATTTGTCCTCCGGCGTCGCCGCCTTCGGGGCCGAGGTCTATCACGTAATCCGCGCACTTAATCACGTCTAAATTGTGTTCGATGACTACAACCGTGTTGCCGGTGTCCACGAGACGCTGTAACACGTCCAGTAAACGCCGCACGTCATCGGTATGCAGTCCGGTTGTCGGCTCGTCCAAAATATAGATTGTGCGTCCGGTGGCGCGTTTGGACAGTTCCGTAGCCAGTTTGACGCGTTGCGCCTCCCCGCCTGAAAGTTCCGTGGACGGCTGTCCGAGTTTCACATACCCAAGCCCGACATCCTGTAGCGTCTGTAAACGGTTCCGCAGTTTGGGCAATGTCTCGAAAAACGGTAACGCCTCGTCGACGGTCATGTCAAGGACTTCCGAAATGTTTTTGCCCTTGTAGCGGACTTCCAATGTCTCGCGGTTATAGCGTTTGCCGTGGCAGACTTCGCACGGTACAAACACGTCCGGCAGAAAGTGCATTTCGATTTTCAGCACGCCGTCGCCGGAACACGCTTCACAGCGTCCGCCGCGTACGTTGAAACTGAATCGCCCCGCCTGATACCCCCGGCTTTTCGCTTCCGGCGTCGACGCGAACAAATCCCGGATATCGTTGAAAAGTCCCGTGTACGTCGCCGGATTCGAGCGCGGCGTACGGCCTATCGGACTTTGGTCGATGTTCACGACTTTGTCAAGGTGTTCGATACCCTCGATTCCGGCGCAGTGTCCGGGGCGGACTTTCATCCGCATTAAGTCAGCGCCCAAGCGCTTGAACAGAATTTCGTTGACAAGCGACGATTTCCCGCTCCCCGAAACGCCCGTCACAACGGTAAACAGTCCCAGCGGAAACGCCACGTCAATGTGTTTGAGATTGTTTTCCGCCGCGCCGAGTACGCGCAGAAATTTTCCGTTGCCGGGTCGGCGTGTCGCCGGAACCGGAATGCGGCGTACGCCCGACAGGTATTGCCCCGTCAGACTGTCTGGATTTTGCATGACTTCTTGAGGCGTCCCCGCCGCGACAACTTCCCCGCCGTGTACGCCCGCGCCGGGGCCAATGTCTATGAGATAGTCCGCCGCCCGCATGGTGTCCTCGTCGTGTTCCACGACAAGTAACGTGTTGCCGAGGTCGCGCAAGTCGCGGAGTGTGGCAAGCAGTTTGTCGTTGTCGCGCTGGTGCAGTCCGATAGACGGTTCATCGAGAATATACAGCACGCCCATGAGTGACGAACCGATTTGCGTCGCAAGCCGGATACGCTGACTTTCGCCGCCGGAGAGCGTCCCCGCCGAACGGCTCAACGTCAGATAGCCCAGTCCCACGGATTGCAGAAAGCCTAACCGCGCCCGGATTTCCTTCAAAATCTGGTCGGCGATACGGTGCTGTTGCGGGGAAAGTTCCAACTGCCGGACGCGTTGGAGTTCCTCGCCCACGGACAGACGCGTGAACGCGTCGATATCCTGTCCGCCCACGGTCACGGCTAAGGCTTCCTTGCGCAGTCGCCGCCCGCCGCACACCGGGCAGGGACATTCCGACATGAGTTCCTCTAACTCGTTCTTGCTGGCGTCGCTCTGTGTCTCGCGGTAACGTCGCTCGACATTGTTACAGATTCCCTCAAAGGGCTGATATAAGACACCCTTTCCGCGTGGCTGGTCATAGTGCAATTCCAACTTTTCGCCGTCCGTGCCGTACAGGAGAATTTGTTTCGCCTCGTCGGAGAGTGTCCGCCACGGCGCGTCAAGCGGAAAGTTATATTTTTCCGACAACGCCTCGAAGTACATCCGGGCGATACCGTCCGCCTTGATATTCCGCCACCCGCTGACTTCAAACGCCCCGTCGGCGATAGATTTGCTTTCGTCGGGAATCATAAGCGCGGGGTCTGCTTTCAACTGGCTTCCCAGTCCGGTACAGGCCGGGCAGAATCCGTACGGGTTGTTAAACGAAAACATCCGGGGTGTCAGTTCCTCAATGGAAATGCCGCAGTCCTCGCAGGCGTAATTTTGCGAAAAAGTCAAATCCTGTTCCTGTTGCGGCAGATTGACTATCACAAGGCCGCCCGACTGCGCCGACGCCGTTTCCACGCTGTCGGTCAGGCGCTGGCGGATATCGGGACGTATCACGAGACGGTCTATCACGATTTCGATATTGTGCTTTTTGTTCTTTTCGAGCTTGATTTCCTCGTCAAGCGTGTACAAGTTGCCGTCGGCGCGGACGCGCACATAGCCCGAACGCCGGGCGCTGTCAAAGACTTTGGCGTGTTCGCCCTTCTTGCCCCGTACTACCGGCGACATGACCTGTATCCGGGTCCCTTCCGGGAGAGCAAGCAACTGGTCGATTATCTGGTCAATGGTCTGCTGTCGGATTTCCTTCCCGCACTTGGGGCAGTGCGGGACGCCCACCCGCGCCCACAACAGGCGCAAATAGTCGTAAATCTCCGTGACGGTGCCGACGGTCGAACGCGGATTTTTGCTGGTGGTTTTCTGGTCAATCGAGATGGCCGGGGAGAGGCCTTCGATATAGTCCACGTCGGGCTTTTCCATTTGTCCGAGGAACATTCTTGCGTAGGAGGAGAGGCTTTCGACATAACGCCGTTGTCCTTCGGCGTAAATGGTATCGAACGCGAGGGAGGACTTGCCCGAACCCGAAAGCCCCGTCATGACCACTAATTTGTCACGGGGGATTGTCACGTCAAGATTTTTCAGGTTGTTGACGCGTGCGCCTTTGACGATGATTTTGTCCTGCATGGGGAAACTCCTTTATTGTTCGTAATTATAAAACATCTGTTCTAATTATAGCGCGTTCGGGCGGTCTTGTCAAGCGGCAAACGCCACGGTTTCTCGGCAAGAGAGCTGACGGGACTTGTTTTGCCGTGCGTGGAAATTTTACGTGACTTTCGTCCGCGTCTGTGCTATCATGGAAGCATTACAGGGGGTGAAAGACATGTCCGAACCGATTGCGGCGATTGCCACGGGGCAAAGCCGTTGCGCCATTGGGATACTCCGTCTCTCCGGGGACGGCTGTTTTGCTGTCTGTGACAAGGTATTCCGCGCCGACTCCGGGACAGCGTTCCCGGCACTGCCGCCGCGCTGTCTGACACTGGGCAGTCTGCTTGACCGTTCCGGCACCGTGATTGACCATGTTTTGGCGGTACGCTTCCCGGCTCCCCACAGCTACACCGGCGAGGACTGCGCCGAGTTCCACTGTCACGGGTCGCCGGTGGTGTTGCGGGAGGCGTTGTCGTCGTTATTCGAGGCGGGGGCGCGGCAGGCGACGGCGGGGGAGTTCACGAAACGGGCTTTCCTGAACGGTCAGCTTGACTTGACGGAAGCGGAGGCCGTCATAGACCTGATTGACGCCGAGACCGCCGCCGCCGCGAGAAATGCCGCCGCACAGTTAGACGGGGCGCTCCGGCGTGTGCTGGAACCGTTACAGGATACGCTATTAGATGTCGCGGCGCGGTTCTACGCGGTTGTCGACTACCCCGACGAGGACATAGAGGACGTACGCCCGGAGGAAATCACGGCGGCGCTGTCGGGGGGTATCGCAAGTCTTGGACGGCTTTTGAGCGCGTGCCGTCGCGGAAAGGTACTGAAATCCGGCGTAAAGACAGTGATTATCGGGCGTCCGAACGCCGGGAAATCGTCGTTGTTCAACGCGCTGGCGGGCTTTGAACGCGTGATTGTCACGGACATTCCCGGCACAACACGCGACACCGTGGAAGAGGCGATAGTCTGCGGCGGGGTGCTGTTGCGCCTCACGGACACCGCCGGACTGCGCGAGGCGCGGGACGCCGTGGAATCGTTAGGCGTGGAACGTTCCCGGAAGGCCGTCGAGAATGCCGACCTGATATTTGTCGTGGCGGACGGCAACGCGCCACCGGACACCGGCGACGCCGACGCATTACGTTTGGCACGGGAGAGCGGGAAGCCGTGGATTTTCGTGCAAAACAAGTCCGACTTGCCGCAAGTCGCCGGACACACGGACATAGACGCGCCGTGTGTACAGGTATCGGCGAAAACCGGCGACGGCTTACCGGAACTGGAAGCGGCGGTTTCGTCACTGTTCCCGGACGGCGACAGCGCCCCCGGAACATTATTGACCGACCAGCGGCAGGAGGACGCCGCCCGCCGCGCTTATGAAGCGTTACGCCGTGCCGAAAGCGCGTTGCAATGCGGTTTCACGCCGGACGCCGTTTTGACGGACGTGGAGGAGGCTTTGGAAGCGGTCGGCGAACTGACAGGGCGTACCGCGAAAGAAGAACTGGTATCGCGTATTTTTTCGCGCTTCTGCGTCGGGAAATAGTGGCGGGTTTTCGGTGTCCGTGAAACCTGTTCGCGCTGACTGTAAAATGTGGTTTACAAAATCATATTTTGGTGCTATACTGGATACGTCGGAGAGAAAACGCGTCATCCAAAGGAGGGACGTTCATGGACTTAACGAAAATGCGTGACCGTCTGCGGCATGACAGACCGGTACCGTGGGAACAAATGCCGGACTTCGCGCTCTATATGGACCAAGTTCTAAGCTATATGGACAGGCAGGTTATCCGTTTCGACCGCGACGACGCCCTCACCGCCGCCATGGTCAACAACTACACCAAAAGCGGCCTTGTCCCCCGCGCCGAGGGCAAGAAATATAACCGTGAACATCTGGCCTACCTGACTGTGATTTGCATTCTCAAGCGCGTCATGTCCACGCGGGATATGGACATGCTCATCCGGGAGGAACTGCGGGGCGCGCACACCGTCGAGGACGGTTACGCCGCGTTCTGTGACAGTCTCGACAAGGCCTTGAACATCACCGCCGACGAAATGGACAGCCGCGGCGACACGGACAGTCTCGCCGACGCCGCCATACACTTCGCGCTGTTGAGTTACGCGGCGGGAATCGCAAGCAGTCGCTACGTGGCGCTGCTGCGTCAGGAGAAGGACGCCGCCAAAAAACGCGCCCGCGCCGCGAAATCCGAACCCGCACCCGAAACTGAACAAGCGGTAAAAGAAAGGGTGGAATCATGAAAGACTTTTGCCTGATGACGGACAGTTCCTGTGACCTGTCAGCGGAACTGGCCTCGGAACTGCGCTTGGTGGTGCTTCCACTCAGTCTCCGCATGGGGCAGGATACCTACCGGAACTATCTGGACGGGCGGGAAATCCCGTTCAAGGACTTCTACGACCGTGTACGCGCCGGGGAAATGCCCGTCACATCCGCCGTCAGCGTCGGCGACTTTGAAACCGCCATGCGTCCCGCATTAGCCGACGGGCGCGACATTCTGTGTCTGGCGTTCTCGTCGGGACTGTCCACGACATATCAGTCCGCCGTGATTGCCGCCCAGAATCTGCGGGAGGAGTTCCCGGAACGCCGCGTGGAAGTCATTGACTCGCTTTCGGCGTCGGGCGGACAGGGACTGTATGTGTACCTCTGCGCCAAGGAGCGCGACAAGGGCAAGTCATTCGACGAGGTGTCGGCGTTCGCCCGCGACATGGTGCCGTATATTTGCCACTGGTTCACCGTCGACGACCTGCACCATCTCAAACGCGGCGGGCGTATCAACGCCGCAACCGCGATTTTCGGCAGTATGCTGGCAATCAAGCCCGTGTTGCACGTCGACGACGCCGGGAAACTCGTCAGCATGGAGAAGGCACGAGGCCGGAAAGCGTCGATTCTGTCACTCATAGAACATATGGCGGCGACAGCGCGTGACCCTGTCAATGACCCCGTATTCATCACGCACGGGGATTGTCTCGACGACGCCGAATATTTAGCCGGGGAAGTCCGCAAGCGCTTCGGGACGAAAGAAATTTTCATCAGCTACGTTGGCCCCGTCATCGGCAGTCACACCGGGGCGGGCGTGCTGACGCTGATGTTTGTCGGGAGGCCGCGATAATGTCCGATAACACGCAATGGCTCACCGTCCACATCGACACAGTACACGGCGGCCTCGATACCGTTACGGAACTGCTTTCGGGCTTCGGTATTGAGAGTGTCGCCGTGGAGGACGAGGACGAGTTCCACGAATTTTTAGAGCAGAACCGCGCCGCGTGGGACTACGTGGAGGAATCGTTAGAAAAGTCCATGCGCGGACGTTCCCGCGTGACATTCTATCTCCCGGAGAACGACAACGGTTACGCGCAACTGGCACAAATCCGAATTGCCCTGCAACGCCTCAAAGAATCCCGTCACGACTGCGGCTCCCTGCTCATGAGCATGGAACATACACAGGCTTCCGACTGGGAATACGGCTGGAAAGATTACTACAAGCCCATTGAAATCGGAAACCGTCTCCTGATTGTGCCGAAATGGGAGGCCGCCGACATTCGCGGACGCGTCCCGGTGATACTCGACCCCGGTTTGTCATTCGGCACCGGCGAACACGCCACCACGCAACTTTGTTTGACACTGCTCGAAAAGTGCGTACGGGGCGGGGAACGTGTTCTTGACTTGGGCTGTGGAAGCGGTATTCTGTCGATAGCGGCTCTGAATCTCGGCGCGGCACACGCGACGGCGGTTGATATCGACGAAATGTGTCAGCGTGTGGCGGTCGAGAACGCCGCGCTGAACCAAATCGGCGCGGAACGCTTTACCGTGCTGTGCGGCGACGTGCTGTCGGACACCGCGCTTTTGGACAGTCTCGGCGGCGGCTATGATATCGTGCTTGCGAACATTGTCGCCGACGTGATAATGTCCCTGACGCCGCTGGTACGGGACTTGTTAGCGGAACACGGACATTTTCTGTGTTCGGGCATTCTCTCCGGGCGTGAACGGGAGGTAGCCGACGCCTTGCGCCGCAACGGCTTCGACATCCGGGACACGTACAGTAAAAAGGACTGGTTCGCATACCACTGTATGAAAGGGCGGGACGCTTGACAGTTATGCCGGAATATTGCAAGACATCGTGTGGGGGCAACTGCGCCCACTGTACAGCGTCGGGCGTGCTGGAACTCACGGAAGCGGAAATCGTGTTATTGGGGAAATTCGCGCAAATCCCATTCTGGCCCGTGGCGCGTAGCGCCGATTCCGAAACGCCCGTCTGTCTGGAAGGCGACGGCATGCGCCCGGAACTGTTGTCGGCCTTGACCGTGAAAGGCCTCATTCAACTGGATTTCGACTTGCCTTTGACGGGGTTCGATTACGCCGCCTATGACGACTTCCCGCACAAGGGAAGTATGGCCTTGACCGCCGCGGGACAGAGTGTCATTGAACTGTTAGACGTTCAGGGCGCGGACGAGTGAACCACTGGAAGTCATGCGGCGATGTCAGATTTTTATATCCGGTTCGTCACACTTTCTATTGACAAAATGTGGGAAGGGTGTTAAAATTGGCATAAAGGAGGCTTTTTCGCCCTAAAAAGTGACATATTCCAAAGGTACCGCGCAACGGACGATATGGAACAGGCCGTAAGCGCTCATAATTTTTGCCGCGAACAATGGCGAACTTTTCTTTCTTACGCGGAATCTGTCACAAAACGCGCCGCGTGAGCGCGCAATCCGGAAACGGGCGGAGATGTAACTTTACAAATATGAAAAGGAGTTCAGGCCAATGAAACAGTTTTGCAAGCGCGGTTTCAGTTTTCTGCTGTCGCTGTGTATGCTGTTCACGCTGATTCCGGCGGGAGCGGCGGACGCGGCGGACGCCGGGGAATCGGTTTTCGATTTCGAGGCGGCGAAATACAGCGTCAAGGAAAACGAAGGCGGAATTTCCGTCAAGATTGTGCGGCAGGGCGACACTAACGCGCCTGTGAATGTCGCGGTGAAGGCGGCGGACTTCCTCGCGGAATACGGGAAGGATTACGAAGTCCTGTTAGACGGGAAGCCGCTTTCGGCGCAAAAGGGCGAAGTGATTGACCCGTCTATGTTCACGTTCGACCCCGGTCAGCCTGTCGGGGAGACGGCGGAACCTGTCGAGGACACGGAAGAACCCGTTACGGACACGCCGGAAGCGGTCACGGACACGGAAGAATCCGCGACGGACACGCCGGAAGCGGTCACGGACGCGGAAGAATCCGCGACGGACACGCCGGAAGCGGTCACGGATACGGAAGAATCCGCGACGGACACGCCGGAAGCGGTCACGGACGCGGAAGAACCCGTTACCGACGCGGCGGAACCCGCCACGGACGCGGAAGAACCCGCGACGGACACGCCGGAACCTGTCACGGACACGGAAGAACCCGCGACGGACACGCCGGAAGCGGTCACGGACACGGAAGAACCCGTTGAAGATACGCCGGAACCTGTCACGGACACGGCGGAAACGGTGGAACCTGTCGAAGATATGGAAGAAGCCGCCACGGAAACCGAAGAAGCCGTAACGGACACGCCGGAAGCAGTCCCGGACACGGAAGAACCCGTTGACGATACGGCGGAAGTCGTGGAGGAAGTCGACGTATCCAGCGGCGACGCGTTAGCGGCAGTCGACACGGCGGAGCCGGTGAAAGTTTCCAGCAAGTCTAATTCTCCATTGCTCGACGCGCAGAAGGCTTATTTGCACGTCCCCGACGACGAGAGCCAGCAACAGACACAAGACGCGCTCGAAGAAATCACCAAGGATTTCCACAAGTTCTTTGAGGACGCCCAAGGCGCGCAAGGCGTCGTGTACTTTGCCCCCGGCGTCACGGAACGCGTCTTGACGGTGCGCGTTATCGACAACGATACCGCCGACGGCCCGCGTATGTTCCTGATGTCGCTGTTAGGCACCGATTCCGACAAAGCCGCCGTCGCGCTCAACAATAACGCGAGTGTCACCATTGAGGACGATGAGGAATACGAGCCTTCCACGTTCAGTCTGTACGCCGTCGACAAGACGCTGACCGTTGACAAGCCCACGGCGACAGTCAAAGTCACCAGAACGGGCGGCTTGCAGTATTTCGCAAGCGCGTATGTGTCCACGGTGACGGAGACCGCGCTTTCCAGCGCGTACGAGAAAATGGAACTCCGGGAAGTGGGTTTCATCCCCGGACAGCGGGACGCCGAAATCACCGTCACGGCGAAAGAGTTCGACGGCGGCACGTTCGGCCTCCGGCTGGAGAGCGACGGGAGCGACTTCACCCGCGAACACTATTTGACATTCACGATTGCGCCGCAGAACGCGACACAAACCGGCGACGCGTCCGGCGACGATACCGCAGAATTACAGGCGGGCGGAATCACGCTCGGCAGTTCGTCCATTTACTACGGAAACCGTCAGAGTAATTCGTTCAGCAGTTTTCCCGGCGGCTGGAAAACCGAAAAAACCGGCGGCGACAGGAGCAACCGCGCCAATACCGGCAGTCAGTTTTACGTTTCCAACTATGACAACAACAAGCACTCCATGATTGTTTCCAAGTCGAAATGGAACTTCACGGGCGTGACAAATATCCGCTTCTCCATGACCATCGGCGGAAGCAACCGCCGGAACGGAAAGTGGACCATGTTCGGCGCGTCCAGCAATCAGTCATGGAGCAGTTACAGCGCGGCCTACACCAGAACCGGCAATATGGGCTGGGAGGAAAACAACGTAAATGTAGCGTCCCTGAAGGGCGGCTACTATATCAAATTCGGGTCGGAAGCTACCAAGGGCGGCGGGAACAATCCCGAAACAACGCTTGACTGGTTCCGCTTCGACTACGCCAAGTATACGTTTGACCTGCCGCAGTCGCCGCGCTCCTTCCAACGGGTACTGTACGATTTCTCACAGGGAACGCCCCAGATTTCAGGAATCTACTATGACGGCACGACCAACACGCTTTATAATCCCGGTGCCGTAAAGATTGAGGCGAACCGCTCGGAAGTCGGCGCGTTCTACACTAACGCGGAACGTTCCGTCACCATCAAGGCCGCCGACAGTAAAGCCGCCCAGCGGGGCTTCAAACTCGCGGGCGTGTATTTTGTCAAAACCGACAGAAGCGCGAGCTCCATGTGGGACGGTCAGAACTACACGAACACAGGCAAGTATTACTATGTGTCCGCAAATTCCAGCGGGGAAGTCAGTGTCAAACTCGGCGCGTCGTTCGTGGAGACGCTTATCAGCAAGGGCATTCTGAGCAGTTCACAGAGAAACGAGACAATCCGCATATATCCCCGCTTTGAACAGGAAATGACGGAAGTCCACTTTGAAAACACCGACCGCCCGTCCAGCGCCCCCAAGGCCTATGACGCCAGCCATCTCGCGTCCCACTTCGCCAACATCATTGAGTCCTACAACCGCGGCACACGGGACAACAGCGCCTACTGGCAGGGACTTTCCAGCGCACTGTCCAACGGAATGACGTACTATAAGACGTTCGTGCCGAAAGGCTCTGTCATTCGTCTGAAAGTCATTCCCTCCGGCGACCGCACCGCGCAGGGCGCGAACTGGTGGACATGGAGCGAAAGTCCGAACAGGAGCGGAACCACCTGTCACCACGCGGGCGACAAAACCGCAAGCCCCAACGTTATCACCACAACCGATTACACCATGGCGGACATTGTGTTGGACATGAATCACGTGGCAATCAAGCCCGTGACCGGTCAGCAGACATTCTACGTCGGCCTGTTCCCCGGCGCGTCGACCCCGGACGGCATGTCGTCCCTCAAAAACGCCGTCATGGACATTTCCGGCGGCAGTTCCGGGACTAACACCGGCGTCAATACCGCCAATGACAGCGGCGTCATGAATCTTGAAAACCCCTCTTTGGGCAAGGTCTACACACTCCGCGCCAATCCGCCCCAAGGCTATTACGCGTTCTGGACGCGCATGACCGGCGACACCGACAACAACGGCGACGTGACACCGGAGGAAATGAAAGCGCTCGGCGATATCAACGTCAAATCCAGCAACCCGGAATATATCTGGGGCAATATCGTCACTATCAAGTTAGACCAAGACAACACCCGTTATTATTACGAGTTTCTCCCGCAGGTGTCGGGGAACTCGTCGAAGCGTGTCAGCGGAAACGTAGTCCGGCAGAACAACACGCTGATAGGCCTTGTCAGGCGGGACGCCGACACCGCCGCACCCGTCGCCGTCGCTAACGCCTACATCAGCGCGGCGGGACAGGACGGAAGAACGGACGCCAACGGAAATTATACAATTCCGCTTCCCGAATCCATGCCGAAGTCGGGCGACATTTCCATGACGCTCAGCCGCGACGGCAGAACCTATTACAGCGCGGCGAAAATCCAGCGCAGTACGAAATGGACGCTTCCCGCGCTGGAAGCGTTCGAGCCGAAAGCCGTTTACGCCTCCTATGAGGAAAGCGGCACCGTGTCGGGCACGATGATTAGCGCCGAAGACGACAACTTGTCCGTGACTGTGGCGGTCACGTCCTCCGGTACGGTCATTCCGGTCAAGGCGTATTTCTCCCTCTACCATGTGGAGAACCAGACGGTAAACGGTCAAAATACGGCGACCGTCTCGGAACGCTTCCCGCTGAGCTGGTACGACAGCGCGAAAAAGGAAGATGTGTTCAAAGACGGCTATTCGGTGGACTACCGCACGGAGAACGTCTACGGCAAAACGACCCTTTACGCGACCATTACCTTTAACCCGCGTCAGGACGCGGCGACGGGCGATGTTTTATATGTCAGCTTTGCGGACCAGTCCGGCGTTGTCTACACGCCCATTGATATCGGTTACACATTCTGCACGCCGCTGACGCTCGGAGAGTTCATTTTCGGCATGATTGGCAGTCCCACACTGGAAGATGTCGTCACAAACAGTGGCGCTCTCGACCTCATCGGCGACCCGCTCGGCAATACTGACCTCGGTGCCGTGAACGGCTTCCAGAAGTCGGAATATGACTATACTCCGGCGAACGTCTCCATTCAGAACAGAGCCGCGAACACATTCAAAAAGACCGCGCACACATTCGGATGGTCTGCGGAGTTCTCCTCCAGCGGAGGCTTTGACTTCAATAAAGATGTCGGCAACAGTGAAGAGGCGTTCGACGACTTCATAGCCAGTCTGGACGACGCGAAAGGCGGTACGGGCGGCGGTTTCTCCGCCAGCGGAAGCTACAGCTTCTCCATTACGCCCGAAATCGGTTTCCGTCTGACGACCTCCCAGCGCAAGGGAAGCACAAATCATTACTTTGAGGACCTTGTGTTCTACGTCAAACTTACTTTCGACGTGAGCGCGGAAGCGACGATTTCCACGCCGATTTATGTTGACATTTTAATCGGCGGACGCCTGTCCGGAAGCATGGCGGGCGTATATCACATGTATATGGCCTATCAGGACTTCGAGGAAAAGGAAGGCCTGCTCCCGTTTGACAGTGAGCATTTCGGCCTGTTCAAGAAGTTCCCCAACAATCCCGTACAGAGGGAAGGCTATATCTTCCTTGACCCGCAGGTAGATTTGAAACTTGGCGTCGGTATCGCAAGCTGTTTCATCACCGGAACCGCGATATTTAATTTTGACATCGACTTCCAGTTTACGTCAGCCCGTGTCAACGCCTACGCCGATATGACCTACAGCATGGAATTCGGTATTCAGGCGTTCGGCATTGAGATTTTCAGCTACAACACACCGAAGGGTATCAACCCCACATTCAAGCTGTTCAACACCAGCGGGACAAACGGTCATATCAACTTTGGTTACGAAGTCGCGCAGACGCTCAACGCCACGCTGATGAGTGCCGCCGACAACGACATTACCCGGACGAAACCTGTTGACCGTTCGTATTTGTCCAACCGCGGCGAGTGGCATGTATTCGACGCCGTGACACTGCTGGACGCCGAAGGAAGCGTTGAAAAGCCCTTGCGCGACGGCACAGCCAGTGATATGCAAATCCAAATCGTACCCATGAATACGAATGGCGATTTGCTCATGGCCTTTGTGGACGACGTTCCCACGCGTTCCGACGGCAACAAACGCGCCGTCTACTACTCTGTCTACAGCGCGTCCGGCGATAGCTGGTCGACGCCCGCTGTCATTCACGACGACGGAACGCCCGACGACTATCCCGCGTTGCGGAATCTCGGAGACGGCAGGATTTTGGCGGCGTGGTCTTCCGCTGAAAGCGCAATGTCCGACGACGTGAACCTTGAAACCATGGCAAGCGCTATGAATATTGAAGTAGCGTTCTTTGATACGTCGTCCCGGACATTCGGGGAACCGGCTGTCCTGACCAAGACCACCGAAGCCGACTATAGCGCCGACACCATGCCCCACGCGGCTTACGACCCCGAAACCGGGCGCGTTATCCTCTACTACACCAAGACGGAATACCGCGATATGGAAACGCTGTCCGATTACGGCGCGGCGGAATCCATTGTGGCGTACCTGTTCTACGAGAACGGCAAGTGGACGAACACCGGCGACACGTACACGGCGGACGAGTTGGAAGGCATGACGGACGCGGAAATCACGGAGTACAAAGCCGACTGGTACGGACAGCGTTTCTTGGAACCGCGTCTTAACCTGAACAGTTCCGAACTTCCCCGCATTGTCGACACCGCCGCCATCGGCTACAATGGCCTCGCGCTGTTCGCGTACACCGTCGACTGGGACAACTCCCTGCAAACGGTCAACGACCGTGACGTGCTTCTGCAAATCTACAACTTCTCCGAAAACAGTTTCACGCATATTATCCGCGTGACCAATGAAACGGGCAGTTACGCGCTCCCGAAACTGGCTCGCTCCAATAACCGCACGTATCTGTTTTACGGCGAAAAGCCGCAAGGACAGGACGAACACGGCGTCATCCGCGCTCTGGATGTAAGCTACGTGATTCACAATGAACTGTATCAGCTTGTGACGGAGGGCGACAACGCCTATTATGTCCTGCGCGGCAAGAGTGACCCCGTGACGCTGACGGATTCCGAAGGCGGCTCCGCCACGATTCCGGGCGAAACGGTGGATATTGTCGCCGACGTTGTGACCGAGTGCGACACCCTGACCGATTACGACGCCTTTGTAGCCGACGACGGGCGTATGTATCTGCTCTGGACGGATTCCCGCGCCGAGGGCGAAGGACGCAACATTTACGCGTCCCTGTTCAACACGGGCGACAGTACGCTTGACGGACAAGACGGAACTTATGACAAGGAAGGCCAGAACTGGTCCGCGCCCGTAGCCCTGACGGACGGCGGAGAGGACACATATTTCTCCGGCCTTGGCACGGCTTCCATGAAGGACAGCATTTTGTTAGTCTCCGCCAAGGGCAGTTACGCCGACGCGTCGCGGAACAGTATCACGCAGATTACGCACACGCCGTTCAGCAAGTTGATTCCCGACGGTGATTTGACGTTCGATAATCCTTACGCCGCCGCCGGACAGAGTGTGCAAGTTACCGCCACACTGAAAAATACCGGTCTGGAAACGTTCGTACCCGGTGAAAACGGCGTCCGCGTGACATTCCAAGTCAACGGAACCGACGCCGCCGAAGAAGTCTATTACGGGAGTATTCCGGGCGGCAGTTCCATTGAAGTGACGGCTGACGTTGAAGTCCCCGAAGGCAACGCCGTGACGGTTTCGGCGTCCTGCAACGGAGAAACCGTGTCGACGGCGCTGGAACGCGGGGCGCGTATGCGCGTCGCGGATGAGGCCTTGGAAAAAACACTGGTCGACGCGAGAGCGCAAACCGAGGGATTCCGCTATGTCGCCACGCTGTCGAACGACGGCAACGAGCCTTCCGGCACCGTGAAACTGACGGTCAAGAGCGGCGAAACCGTTCTGGGCGAGTTCACCGCCGACGCCGTACAGCCCGGAGAGCAAACCGCTGTCGACATGCTTCTTGACATCCCGGAAAGCGCGTGGAAGATAAACGGAGAGGGCGTCGGAACGCTGACGGCGGATATCAGCGCCCGCGACGGAAGCAAGGACTTCTGGACCAGTAATCAGGATTTGAGCCGCTACTTTGACGCCGACGCGATTGCTTTGATGAAGCAGGTGAAGTCCGTTAAGAGTGAATCGTTCTCCATCAAGTCCGGCGAACTTGCGCTCTTGCTTCCCGAAATTCAGGGTGTTGACGCCGAAAGTGTCACGGTCGAATGGCTTTCCAGCGACAACGAAGCGGTGGCGTTTATTGACCATTCCAACATGATTTCGGGCGTTTCCGCCGGTACGACGACACTGCATGGCATGGTCGTTCCGTCCACGGAAGTGTTGAGCATGAACGCGGACGGCGAATTTACGCCGGAAAACTGGGTCGACAAGATTCCGGAAAGTCTGCAAAAGCCTGTCACGGCGCAAGTCACGGTAATGGCGGCGGAAACGCCGGATAATCCCGACAACCCCGATAACCCGTCTAATCCCGACAACCCCGATAACCCGTCTAATCCCGACAACCCCGACAACCCGTCTAACCCGTCCAACCCCGACAACCCCGCGACAAAGCCCGCTAAAAAAGGCTGTTATGTCGCCACATCCGTGTACGGCTCCTATGACTGCCCCGAAGTGTGGACACTGCGCCGCTTCCGTGATGAAGTCCTCGCCGATACTTGGTACGGCAGACTGTTTATCCGTGTCTATTACGCGCTCAGCCCCACGGCGGTCAAACTGTTCGGCGACTGCGAATGGTTCCAGAACTTCTGGCGCGGGCGTCTTGACACGCTTGTTGACGCGCTCCAGTCAGACGGCTTTGCGTCCACCCCCTATGACGATACCCAGTGGTAACGCGGATTCCGGCGCGTGTACGCGCCAATCCATAGACCGTCCCACACGCGGCGTAAATTGGAAAGGAGGCGAAACCATGGCCAATCAAAATTCCTCCAGTCAGGGCAACAAAAATTCGTCCGGCGGCTCTTCCAAGAAGTCCATTCACGACGCCCGCCCCACCAAGACGAAGGACATCAGCAGTGACACCAAGCGCAAGTCCTGATTGGGACGCAACACAATAAGCAACCGGGGAGCGACTGTTACAGCCGCTTCCCGGTTATTCGCTGTGCGGGGGAGGGGGCATTTTGACGCATGGACAAGCAACCGCGCAGGCGGAAAATTTGCCTCTTGCAATCCGTCTTGAAATCTGCTAAACTCCTAGCAACGTTCATACAAGCGAAGGAAAGAGCGCAGGACTGTTGTCCGGGTTCTTTCCGGGGATACCTGTCCGGGGAGACAGCGCGTTATCATCACTGTACGGTGACGCCGTACAGCGAAAATATAAGGAGGATACGCTATGAAAAGAAAAACGCTGTTCCTGTTGCTTGCGCTTGTGACGCTGGCGGCGCTTCTGGCGGCTTGCGGCGGTACGCAGACCGCGCCCCCGCAGACCGACGCCGAGCCGGAAACGTCCGCGGAGACGGAAGCACAGGAAACGTCCGCCGGGACGCCGGATACCTACGAATGCCAGTTAATTGGTACTGTCACGGATGCCGGACAGGTTGTCAGCGCCCTGACCATCGACTTCGGCGAGGCCAAAAAGGTCACGGGCGTGGACAACGATACCTTCACGGTTCACGCGACCGCTTCTACGGAGGCGTTCCGGGAAGGCACGGAATTGGAGAGTTTCGGAGATTACGACATTGACCGCGCCATTGTCAAGACTGAGGACGGACAGAAAGTCACGCTGTACTTTGACGAATCCGAGGGCGCGACACTGGCTTATACGTCCGGTTCCCGGAACTATCCCGCCGACCTGATGTACACGGTCACGCAGAACAAGCCCGTAACGCTGACGGCGGCGGACGGTACGGTGTTGAACGAGGCCTACACGGCGGAGTACACGTGCGACAATTCCGTACAGGACGCCGAGACCGCGAAATTTGAATCTGTCATTGTCCCGGACGGAATCAATTATCAGTTCTACAACGCGGGCGCGGACAAACTGGTCGTCTGGTTCCACGGCAACGGGGAAGGCGACCTGTTGCAGTCGGGCAACAACGTCGCGCAGATGTTAGCCAATCGCGGTACGGTGGCGTGGGCGTCGGACGAGTTCCAGACGATTTTAGGCGGCGCGTCCGTGCTGGCGTTCCAAGCCCCCGATACGTGGTACTACGCGCAGAAGGACGGACTTTTGGACAAGGCCGCCGAGGAAATCAACGCCGTGATTACGGAAAACGGCATTGACCCGGCGAAAGTGCTTGTCTCCGGCTGTTCGGCGGGCGGCTACATGACCACGCGTATGATTATCGCCCACCCGGAACTGTTTCAGGCGGCTATGATTAACTGTCCGGCTTACGACGTGGCGTCGGACAGAGGCGGCGAGACCCCCACCGATGAGGAATTACAGGCCGTCAAAGCGTCGGGTGTCGCCGTGTGGCTTGTGCAGGGCGAAACGGACAGCGTAGTAGCCACTGACGCCTGTTCCAAGCGCCTGTTCGACATTCTGACGGACGGCGAAACGCTCACGGAAACCGCCGTCACGCAGGAACTGCCGGAAAATTCCGATTTCACCACGTACGAGACCGCCGACGGCAAATATAAGCTGTCGCTGTACGACACCACCGACGAGGACAAGTTACGTTTCGCCGAGGACTATGACCAAGACGGCGTTTTCAGTGAAGTACAGTACAGCAGTCACTTTTCATGGATTTACACGTTGAAGAACAACCCGCAGTCGGCGGACGGTACGCATATCGTTGACTGGGCGGCGGGCTTTGTCCGTTAATCCGGACGCCTGTCATGAATATCGAAACCCCTGACGGAGAATTTACGCTTTCCCCGTCAGGGGTTTTCGGTTGTGCCGGAGCTGGCAAATGTACGCCGGGAAAGTGTCGGGAATGCGGACGGAGAAACAACGTTTGTTAAAAATTACCGTACACATACCCGTGTCCGGGGCAATGTAACATTTTTGTAAAGAAATTTCCATAAGTATGGAAAAACAGCGGAGACGGAAAAAAATTCTGAAAAACCGGCAAAATTTCGCAAAAAATCTAACCTCAAAATTGGTTATTTTTCATGCCGCTTCCCCGTTCCCAGCCATCCCCCCGCCGCTCCGCCCCTTGACATACCGGACTGAATCTGCTAAAATATGCCCATGTGGAGGGAAATAGTGGGTCAAACGCGACAAAAATCTGATGCTGTCGCATGATTTCCGGTTTTCTTTCGCGTATGCGGAAAACCCCATTTCATGATATTTTGCAAAAGTACCGCCTTACAAAAACGTATACGTTTTTATAAGGCGGCGCACACGCAAAAAAAGAAAAACGTCGGAATCTGACATTCCGGCGGCGTAAATGGGACTTTTATGAAGCGTATGTAAGAAGTCAAAAAGTTATAAAAACGTATACATTTCTGTAACTTTTTGAGCGTGACGGCGGAAGATGTTCCGGCAAGTGCCGGGGAAAGTTGACAGGGTTTTTTGTTCTTTTTCCCTCCATGTGTAGTTCTAAATGGCTTGGGGGCGGCGCTTATTATCCCTTCCCCGCCATCTGGAAAACCCGCGTTTCCCAAAATTCGTGTCTTGCAATCAAAAGGAGGAATCTGAAAGTGAAAAGAAAAGTCATGCTATGTGCTCTCGTGTTTGCGCTGCTCTTGTCGTGCGCCAACGCCATGGCCGTCAAGATTAACAACGCAACCCCGGAGAGCGGGTCCGGCGCGGAGATTACCGACCAGAATGACAAGTCCTTCAAGGTCACGTACGACGGTCAGAAGGACAAGGAATACGTAGTCATGGTCGTCTCCAAGGACGGCGTCGGCGAGGGTGACGTGCCGACGAAGGAGAGTATCAGCAACAACCAGAACGGCGTCGTGGTCTACATGGATCAGGTCGAGAGCAATTCCGAGGGAAAGGTGGAATTTGTCGTCCGCCCCAACCTTGAAAATGCCGACACAGGCGACACGTATCGCGTCTACATGTCCAGCAACGAGGCCTCCGGCAACACCATGAAGTTACTCGGCTCTTTCACCCTTGAGGACGTGCTGGAATTGATTGGCGATGTCAACGGCGACGCAAAGGTCAACAGTTCTGACATTACCGCTTTGGTCAATCTTATCATCAGCGGCAGAGATTTGACGGAGAATCAGAAGGTTGCCGCCGATTCCAATAAGGACGGCGTTGTCAACAGTTCTGACATTACCGCTTTGGTCAATCTCGTTATCAAGGGCTGAGCCTTGGTCGACGTAGCGACACTTTAATAAAAATGAGGTGACGATTTAACTATGAAGACATGGAAAAGAATGGCATCGGCGTTTCTCGCTGTCTGTATGCTGATGTCCCTGATGGTCTTCCCCTCCGTCAGCGCGGTGACGCAACTTGACGAGACCATTACGCTGGGATTCGGCGACCCCGTATGGGATAGCGGCGTCTGCACAGTGCCTGTCACCGCTACCAGCGCGGGCGATTCTTTCGGAGCGCGCAATATCGAACTGCTTGTCAAGTTCGACCCGGCTATCCTGCAACTGGATAAAGTAACCGGTCATGTTCCGAATGTAGTCAAGGTTATCGAAGAGGATGGCGAAGAGGAGGAAGTCAAGTACCGTATGAGTCCGTCCTCGATTACCACGAAGTTGGACGCGGATAAGTACGGCGACATGAGCCTGCAAGATATGATTAACCAGAAGGGTTGCGTCTATCTGCTGCTTGTCGATACCTCTACGGAACATTCAGACGACCACATCATCACCAGCGGTTCCTCTATTGTTGACCTTAAGTTCACGGCTCAATCGGACAAGGAAGGTCAATCGTCTGTGCTTTCGTTCGAGAGCGTTGACGCGCCTTACTATGAAGGCAAAGAAATCATTATTGGTACCGCGGCTGAAGGCGTATATCACATTACAGCCGACGCGACTACAACCGTGACCGTTCCCGGCGGCGACACCACTACGTATACCGTGACATTCGACGCCAACGAAGGCACCGGTTCCATGGAAGACGTGAAAGTCAACCAAGGCGACAAACTGACACTTCCGGCGAACGGTTTCACCGCCCCCGAAGGCAAACAGTTCAAGGCTTGGAGCGTGGGCGACACAGAGTATCAGCCCAATACGGAGATTGACATTGCCGCCGACACCACCGTCAAGGCCATCTGGGAAGACATTCCCGTTGTTACGTATACCGTGACGTTCGACGCCAACGAAGGCACCGGCTCCATGGAAGACGTGAAAGTCAACCAAGGCGACAAACTGACACTTCCGGCGAACGGTTTCACCGCCCCCGAAGGCAAACAGTTCAAGGCTTGGAGCGTGGGCGACACAGAGTATCAGCCCAA
>JAFSRZ010000034.1 GCA_017445875.1 Oscillospiraceae bacterium
CAAAATTCCTGTTGCGGATTTCCGCGCCGTGGTGTACAATAGCACGAAACCGCTTGAAATGGGGGGACTTTTGTTGAACGGAATCGGATTAGTATTCGCGGGCGGCGGCGGCAAGGGCGCGTATCAAATCGGCGTCTGGAAGTATCTCCGCGAAGTCGGGCTTGACAAGAGCGTGTGCGCGGTGTCGGGAACGTCAGTCGGGGCGCTGAACGCGGCGCTGTTCGTCACGGGCGACCTCGAACGCGCCGACAAAATATGGCGCAATATGAAACCGGAATTGATTCTTTCGCCCGCTTCCTACTCCGAAGAAGATGTTATCCGCTGGCTGACGGAATCCGGCATTGAGCGCAACGAACCGGCGCGGCCTATGCCGCCGGTATCGGCACTGGCACCGGTCATCACGAAGAGAATCAAGCAATCCGCGCCGTTTTCGCGGGAGGGGCTGTTGTACCTCATGCGGGAGGGCGTCGACTTTGACGCAATCCGCCACGCGGAGATACCGTGTTTCGCAACCTGTCTGCGGGTGCCGAAGGCGAAAATTCGCCGGTTCGACCTCCGGGAGTACGAAGCCGAAGAGGCACAGACAATTTTACTGGCGTCGTCGGCGATTCCGGTTGTATTCGACAAGGTGCCGTTCCGCGACGAGACATATTGTGATGGCGGCGTCCCGTTTCTGGGCGACAATACCCCTGTCGCGCCGATTGCGTCCATGGATGTCAAGTACATTCTTGTCGTACACCTGACGCAGGACGTGCTTATCAATCACAAGCGTTATCCGAACTCGAAACTCATCGAGATTACGCCGCAGTCCGACCTCGGCGGCCTGATGGACGGCACCTTAGATTTCAGCGCGGGCGGCGCGGAACGCCGTATCGAACAGGGTTACGCCGACACCCAAAAGGCGTTAGGCGGCTTTGTCGACGCCGCTATGATTCACAAGCAGAACGAGTTAATTTTCCAAGCCTTTGAGGAATCGGAGCGGCGTTATCAGGACAAAGTCAGCATGTTACGGGCGCAACAGTCACGCGTTTTGACAAAGGATGTCCGCGAGGATTACGAAGAACTGTTTTCAGAGTTCGCGGCGTCGGGCGACACGCCGGAAGCGCCCGGCATGGATATCGACGCCCTCTGGGAAGGCCTCCCCATTGAGGATGACGCCATGACTACGACATAATAAGGAAGTGACACTATGGAACAAATGATTTCCTTGCCGGACACGGCACCGTCCGAACACCTGACGGCGGCCTGTGCCGGGGAGATTGACAAAGTTATCTCGGAGATGTTGCGGCAGAGCCGCGACAATTACGCGCAGATTGAGGAGTTAGCGCTGGAATGTTCGTCGGCGCTGACGAGTGCGCAGGCGAAGGCCACTGGACTTTCGGAGCAAAGTTTATTCCGGCGGCTGTGGAACCTTGTCACGGGGAAAAATGAGCGCTTGCGGACGGCGATTGAGCAGGACCGCGCCGCCGCACAGTACGCCATGCAGCAGGCGATTAACAGTGTACTCAAAGAGTGTACGCAAAACCGTTTACTGGCGCTGGCTGTCAAGAGCAAGCTGGAAAACGAAATGATAGTCCAGCAGACGCCGGACGACACGGAAGTGTCGGCGGACACCGAAGAGGCGGAGGAAATCCCGTGGGCGGACGCCGTACAGGAAGCGCAAGCCCAAGAGGAACAGGAAGCGCAGGAAGAACTCTGGTTACAGGACAGCGTACAGTGACAAACACGGACAGGCACGGCCTGTCCGCGTTTTACGCTTACGGTAATTGTGTCAGATTTGCGTCAAGGAGTTTTTGGAGGCTGAGCAGGATTCCGGTTTTGGCGTGGTACCACGTCAGGCCGCCTTGAAAATAGACGGCGTACGGGGGGCGGATGGGGCCGTCAGCGGACAGTTCAATGGAACTGCCTTGCACAAACGCGCCCGCCGCCATAATTACCGGGGCGTCATAGCCGGGCATATCGCCGGGGACAGGTGTCACGTAACTGTCCACGGGCGCGGCGGACTGGATTCCCGTGCAGAACGCCGACATAGCTTCCGCACTGCCCAGCGTCACGGCCTGTATGATATCGTGGCGGGGTTCGTCGGCATCCGGGACACATGGAAAGCCTAACGGTTCATAAAGCGACGCCGCGAACACCGCGCCTTTCAACGCGCCCGCCGTGACAGTCGGGGCTAAAAATAATCCCTGATAAAAGGCGGGCATAAGTCCCAGATTCGCGCCTACTTCCTGTCCGAGACCCGGCGCGGATAACCGGTACGCGCAGCGCTCGACACATTCCGCTGTCCCGCAGATGTAGCCGCCTATCGGCGCGAGACCCCCGCCGGGATTCTTAATGAGACTGCCTACCACCATGTCCGCGCCCACGTCGGACGGTTCCAGCGGTTCGACAAATTCCCCATAACAGTTATCGACCATGATTTTGACATCCGGTTTCACGGAACGGCAAAAGGCGATAAGTTCTCCGATTTGCTCTACTGAAAACGACGGGCGGACGGCGTAGCCCTTGGAACGCTGGATAGTAATCAGTTTCGTACACTCCCCGATTGCGGCGCGGATTGCCGGATAGTCAAACGTGCCGTCGGGGTTCAAATCGACTTGCGCGTAACTGACGCCGTACTCTTTGAGAGAACAGCGGCTTTCCCGAATGCCTATGACCTCTTCCAGCGTATCGTACGGCGCGCCCACGGGAGATAACAGTTCGTCGCCCGGCAACAGATTTGCCGATAACGCGACGGTCAAGGCGTGTGTGCCGCAGGTGATTTGAGGCCGCACAAGCGCCGCTTCCGTGTGGAACACGTCGGCATAGACACGCTCTAAAGTGTCGCGCCCGTCGTCGTTGTAGCCGTAGCCGGTCGTGGCGGCGAAGTGCGTCGTGCTGACGCGATTCCGCCGCATGGCGTCCAGCACTTTCGCCTGATTGTATTCGGCAACGCGGTCGATATCCGCGAAGCGTTCCCGCAGTCCGTCGAGTACCCGCGCCCCGTAGTCGTACGTTTCGGGCGCTATCCCGAAACGTGCGTATATCGCTTTCAAGTCCTGTTCCCGCATATGGATTCCCTTTCTTTTGTTGGATGGGCGTATCATAGCACGGAAATGAAAATTTGTAAATAATTTGTTCTTTTATTTGACATGGACGCCGAAATCTGGTATGATGTACACGCTTTTCGGGAAACAACAGTGATTTCCTGAAACTGGAAGGGTGAAATTTCATGGAACCTGATTTTGATTTCCTGTCGGTGTCCTTCTTCACCAAGGCGAAAGTATACCCCGGCAGTCTGGGGACATTCCGGTATCGCTTTGAGCGCTTTTCGTGGCCGGGGAAAGAGGACGCACACATTCAAGCATGGGTCTATGAAAACATCTGCTTTGAACAGGCACAGCACATCGAGACAGAAACCTTTGCGTGGACACCGGACGGCGTACAGGCTCTCCGGGCATGGCTGGAAACAAAAGTACGCGAACGGGGCGCGGAACCTTATCACATTCCCTATCCCGCCCCGGACGCCTGAACGGAGGATTTATGGACGACTTTCAAGTAATCTTGGACGAACTCGACAAAATGGAGGCCGACGCCAAAGCGCGGGAACGTGAACGCGCACGGGCGCGGCGCTGGCGTACGGTGCGGCAACGACGCAAGAAACGCCAACGCAAACAATTAGCGCTTCTGTCCCTGCTCTTCTGCGGACTGCTGGCGGTGCCGCTGTCGTCGGCGATTTCGGCGCATTTCCGCGACTTCCACGCCCCGCGAGCTGAACAGTTAATCGCGTCTGTTTCCGGTCTGCTGGACGAACCGCTTGACAGCGGGGAAACACTTGTCGGCGACCAAGCCGTGAAACCTGCGGACGTGGACGACCTGATGTCGGCGTCCGGCGCGGACGTGGACGACTTCATGACGGCGTCCGGCGCGGACACGGAAACATACTCCTATGAGAACCCGGAAAACATGCTTCCGAAGGGTTACGGGAACACCGCGTCCACATCCGCCAAGGACACCGAGAACCCGGAAAATCAGCTTCCGAAAGGCTACGGGAACACCGCGTCCACACCGGTCAAGGGCGTCGAGAATCCCGAAAACCTGCTTCCCGGACAGACACAGCCGACTGTCTCCACGCCGTCCCAGTCGACATCAACGTCCGCTTCCCGCGCCGTGGACGACCTCACGGAAAATCCCGAAAACCTGCTTCCCGGCGAAACTGAAGCGTATGCCAAGACCGCGCAGAAGTTCACGCCCACACGCGGCGCCAAAACCATTACATTAGGTCAGTCGGCGGAAATCGGCAGTCAGTACGCCGTACTTATCGACGCCGATACCGGGTACATCTACGCGGAACGCAATTCTGACGTGAAAGTCCCGCCCGCGTCCATGACGAAAGTTCTGACACTCCTTGTCGCCACGGAAAAGCTGATTAAAGTCACGCCCGAAGGCGTCAAGGGCATGGACACGAAAGTGACTGTCACAAAGCCCGTCACCGATTACTGTTACGCGAACAATTGCAGTATCGCGGGGTTTGCGAGGTGGGAGACTGTCACGGTACGGGATTTGCTCTACGGCTGTATACTCCCGTCGGGCGCGGACGCGTGTCTTGCGCTGGCGCGGTACATTTCCGGGTCTCAAGAAGAATTTGTAAAGCTGATGAATCAGAAGCTGGAACAGTTAGGGATTTCCAAGACCGCGCATTTCACAAACTGTATCGGCCTCTACAACGCCGAACACTACTGCACTATGCGCGACATGGCGGTGATTATGAAAGCCGCTATGAGCCATTCGATTTGCCGCGTGATTCTCAACGCCCGGACATTCCGCACATCCTCGACGGCGGAACATCCCAAGGGGATTTCGTTGTCAAACCTGTTTCTCCGGCGCATTGAGGACCGTTTCACGGGGACTACGCTGGACATTCGCGGCGCGAAAACAGGCTATGTCCGGCAGTCCGGCAACTGTGCCGTGAGTTTCGCGGCGCGTGAGGACGGCAAAACATTTATCTGTGTGACCGGCAAGGGAGCCGGACAATGGCGCGTGATTTCCGACCATACTTTGTTATATCGCGCCTATTGTCTCAACTGAAAACGAACCGCGTACAGTCGAACACTGTACGCGGTCTTTTTTTGCTTAAAGCGCTTCACGGAGTGGGGAACGCTCAAAGCGGATTCTTTTTAATTTTCCCGAACGCCCGCGGATACCCGGACGGCGTGTGGTGCCGCTTCTCGATGACAATCACGCGGCGCGGGATATCGGAACCGGGTATCGTGTAGTCCGACACCTGTTGGACGTGTCCGCCCAGTGTTCGGACTGCGTGTGACGCCGACGATAATTCGGCGTCACAGTTCACGGACTTCATAGCCAGAAACGCCCCGCCCACGCGTACCAGCGGCAAACATAATTCGGCGAGTACGGGCAGAGCCGCCACGGCGCGGGATACCGCAATGTCAAAACGTTCCCGATTTTGTGCGGCGTACACCTCGGCGCGTTCCTGTACACAGTCCACGCCGGACAGTTTCAGCGCGTCGCGGACTTCCCGCAGAAAGTCGACGCGTTTCCGCTGTGCGTCGAGTAGGGTCAGCTTCAAAGACGGTTCGACGAGCCGCAACGGCAGACCCGGAAATCCGGCACCCGTGCCAACGTCAATGACGCTTTTCCCGTGGAAGTCGGCGAACATCGTCAACGCGCAACTGTCCAGAAAGTGCAACTGTGCAACGTCGGATTCCGACGTGATGGCGGTCAGATTCATGACGCGGTTTCGTTCCAGAAGCATTTCCGCATACTGTCGCATAGGTTCGGCGGCGTCGGGCGGGAGGTGTAACGCCGTCAGGCCGTCGCGTAACAGGGTTTGCATGGTATCGCGGCGGCGTTCTTCTGTGTCGCCGGAATTTGTGCGGCGGCGTTCTTCTGAACTCATACGGCGCGTTTTTTGGGAATCAGGACTTCCGTACCGCCCATGTAGGGGCGGAGAATTTCGGGAATCGTCACAGAACCGTCGGCTTGCAGATGATTTTCCAGAAACGCTATCAGCATGCGCGGCGGGGCGACGCAAGTATTATTGAGCGTGTGACAGAGTTGAATTTTCCCGTTTTCGTCGCGGTAGCGGATACGGAGCCGCCGCGCCTGCGCGTCGCCCAGATTGGAACACGAACAGACCTCAAAATATTTCTGCTGGCGCGGAGACCACGCTTCGATGTCGCACGACTTGACTTTCAGGTCGGCGAGGTCGCCCGAACAGCATTCGAGTTGCCGCACGGGGATTTCGAGCGCCCGGAACAGTTCGACGGAGTAGCGCCACAATTTTTCATACCACGCGGCGGAATCTTCGGGCTTGCACACGACAATCATTTCCTGTTTCTCAAACTGGTGGATACGGTAAATACCGCGCTCTTCGATACCGTGCGCGCCCTTCTCCTTGCGGAAACAGGGCGAGTAAGATGTGAGTGTCTGCGGGAGCGCGTCGCCGGGTAGAATCTGGTCAATAAAGCGGCCTATCATGGAGTGTTCGGACGTGCCGATTAGATACAAGTCCTCCCCCTCAATTTTGTACATCATGCCGTCCATGTCGGTTTGGCTCATGACGCCCTCGACGACGGCACCATGAATCATGAACGGCGGGATACAGTATGTGAAGCCCTTGTCAATCATGAAATCGCGTCCGAGGGCAAGGACAGCCTCATGCAGACGGGCAATGTCGCCGAGCAGATAATAGAAGCCGTTACCGGAAACACGTCCGGCGGCGTCGAGGTCGATTCCGTTGAATGTGTCCATAATGTCCGTGTGGTACGGTATCGGGAAATCGGGTGTGACAGCCTCTCCAAAGCGTTCCACTTCGACGTTGTGACTGTCATCGGGGCCGAGTGGTACGGACGGGTCAATCATCTGCGGAATGAGGAGCATTTTCTGATGAAGTTCGCGTTCTAATTCGGGTTCGCGCTGTTCAAGGGCTTTGAGGCGTTCGGAATTTGCCGTGACCTGTTGTTTGACAGTTTCGACCTCTTGGAGTTTGGACGGGTCTTTCTTAGCCTGTCCCATCAATTTTCCGATTTCCTTACTCAGGCGGTTTCTGTCGGAGCGGAGACTGTCCGCCTCGGCGATAACAGTTCTACGTTCGGCGTCGAGAGCAAGCACTTCGTCGACGAGCGGGAGTTTTTGTTCCTGAAACTTCTTGCGGATATTCTCCCGCACGGCGTCGGGGTTCTCCCGGATAAAGCGAATGTCAAGCATATTGTATCTTCCTTTCCGTCGCGCCGGATTGCTTCAACGGCGCTTTCACTGTTCCATGGTGCCGGATTACCCGGCGGCGTTGCGTCGCGCCGGATTATGTTTCACGTGAAACACTCCGGCGGCGTCGTTATTGTTAGTGGTCGGCGGTTTAACTGTTTTCGGCGGGCGGCATTGCTTCCGCCTCCGCGATACGCGCCGGAGCGGCCTCTTGAAGTTGCCGGTAGCAGTCCAGCGGGGAAATGACGCCGTTTCCGGGAGATTCAGCCGGGAGACTGTCTGACAGGCCTTCGGCCTCGAATGCCTCAATACTCGCCTGACACGCCCGATAACGTCCCTCCTGATACTGCATTTGTATCAGATAGAGCCGCCGCATAGCTTCGGCGCGTCGGCGTTCGGTCTCCGCACGGGTCGACGCCTCCTGCTGTTCGGCACGGGCTTCTTTCAACTGGCTTTCGAGTGTCTGCCGCGCTTCCTGTAGGTCGATGATTTTGTCTTGCAAGTTCTGCACTTCCCGCATGACGGAAACGGAGTTTTGCAACTCCCCCAACGCCTCGGTATTGTTGCGCTGGTGAATCAGCGACGACAGGCACATTAACAGCATTGCCGCGCTGAACAGTAACAGAATATACAGAAACACGCTCATATTGCCTGTCCGCAACGCTGACGGCTTCTGCTCCGTGACTTCCTCTTTGTGTTCTTCGTTGCTCATTCCGTGTACTCCTCCCGGAACTGACGGATATTCACCAGTGACAACGCCTCCAAGAGTGCGTTCAAATCGTCAAGGCCGTAATAGTCCAGTTCAATGCGTCCCTTCTTGCGCCCGTTGACAATCCGAACGCCGCGCCCTAATTTCGCCGACAGTTCCTTTTGTGCCTCGGTCGTGTAGTCGATGTCCTTCGGGTCGTCGAGCATTTCCTTCTTGACGATGATTTCCGGCTTTTTGCGCTGTGCCGTTTTCATCTTTGCGAGTTGTTCCGTCTGCCGCACGGAAAGCCCGCCGTCCATGACCTCTTTCGCGGCCTCCTCCTGCAAGTCGGACGGCAACGGGATTAACGCCCGTGCGTGTCCGGCTGTCAGTTTCCCTTCCTCGACGAATACCCGCACAGCGTCCGACAGGTCAAGCAACCGTAACGCGTTCGCCACCGCGCTTCGGGACTTCCCCACCCGCTTCGACACTTCCTCCTGTGTCATGTGGTACAAGTCCATTAATGTCTTGAATCCGGCGGCCTCCTCCATGGGGTTCAAATCTTCCCGCTGTAGATTCTCAATCATGGCGAGTTCGGCGGCGGTCTGGTCGTCGGCCTCCACGATGATGACCGGAACTTTGTCCAGTCCCGCCATACGGGCGGCGCGCCAGCGACGTTCCCCGGCGATAATCTGATAGTAGCCGGAATCCAGTTTCCGGACGGTCAGCGGCTGTAAAATGCCGTGTTCACGGATGGAGTCGGCTAACTCCGCCAGCGCTTCGGGGTCGAAATTTTTGCGCGGCTGTCCGCTGTTGGTCTCCACGTTCATGAGCGGCACTGTGGTCATTTGACCGTTTTCGGGTTCACTGTCCGACATGAACACGCTTTCCCCCAACAGCGCCCCCAGTCCGCGGCCTAAACCGGACGGTTTTTTCAGCATTACATGTCACTCCTTCCCTGTTTCCGTAAAAACTCCTCTGCCAACGCCCGATAGGCGATTGTCCCGCGACAGAGGGGGTCATAGACAGTAATGGGTTCGCCGTGGCTTGGAGCCTCCGACAGACGCACGTTCCGGGGAATGACTGTGGCGTACACTTTGCCGGGGAAATAGCGTTTGACTTCCTGCGCCACCTGCATGGCAAGATTCGTCCGCGTGTCGTACATGGTCATGAGGACGCCTTCCAGTTCCAGACGCGGATTCAGGGAACGCCGCACCAGTCGAACAGTGTTCATCAAGTCGGAAAGCCCCTCCAGCGCGAAATACTCGGCTTGCACGGGGACAAGGATACTGTCAGCGGCGCAAAGAGCATTCAGCGTGAGCAGTTCGAGAGACGGCGGACAGTCAATGAAAATGAAATCGTACTGTTCCGCGACCTGTGACAGCGCGGTTTTCAAAAGAAATTCCCGGCGTTCCATGCCGATTAACTCAATAGCCGCCCCTGCAAGGGCATTGTTAGACGGCAACACGTCGCCGCAAGCGGTACGGGAAATCACGTCCGTGATAGAGGGAATATCCGTCAGGACGCCATAGACGCCTGTAGAGGCGTCTTTATCGACACCCATGCCAGACGTGGAATTGGCCTGCGGGTCGAAGTCACACAACAAGACACGTTTTCCGGTTTCGACTAATGCGGCGGTGAGGTTGACACAAGTCGTAGTTTTCCCGACGCCGCCTTTCTGATTGACAACCGCGATTGTTTTACACAAAAAAATCACCCGCTTTCGTGTTAGCGATTCTATTATAGCAACGCCGACACATTCTTGCAAGGGCGGATTCACAAAAAATCAAGGCTCCCCAATGTTTCACGTGAAACAAAAGAAAGCCTTGCGGAACGCCTGCTACCTCAATGTTTCACGTGAAACAAAAGAAAGCCTTGCGGCGTTGTCCGCTATCCGGGAATGTAGCCCGGTAGCGTCGCCCGTTATCCGAGAATGTAGCCCGTAAGCGGCGGGACTTTCAGGCAAAGCCGCTGGTCTTGCACAACATAGAATTTCTGCCCGGTCAGAAGGTCGTGCGCCTCAGAACCGCCTAACCAGTCAATCATAATTTCCCACTCGTAGTCTCCGGCGTTGACGACAAGCGCCGTGTATTCGGCGTGCTTCTTCCGCGCAAAGGCCAGAATCGGCCCCGATGTGTAGAGCCAGTGCAAGTCGCCACGTTGTAACGAAACCCGTTCGTGACGCAGACGCCCTAACGCCGCGAAATGCCGCTGAAGGTCGTTCTCCTGATGTCCCCATGGATACGTACCACGGTTGAACGGGTCCTCCCATCCCTCCATGCCGCATTCGTCGCCATAGTAGACCGTCGGCGAACCCGGAAACGCGTACAGTATCATAGCCGCCAGACGCACTAACGCCAGTCCGCGCCGCCGCTCGTCCGGCGATAACCGATATCTTGCACAGGCGTCTTTGGAATCCGGGTGACGCGTCGCGCCTAACTCTGTCAAAATCCGTGCCGTGTCGTGTGTGCCTAAAAAGTTCATAGCCGAGTTGAACGCCGCCGCCGGATAGTTTTCCCGCAACGTCTCCAAACTCTCCCGGAAGCGGTCGGCGTCGCCGCCGCGCAGATAGTCCAGAACCGCGCTTCGGAACGGGTAATTCATCACGCCGTGCAACTCGCTTCCCAAGAAGTAACGCCGCCGCTGTGAGTACGCAATCTTGTTACTCGCGTCCTCCCAGACTTCGCCTATCAGCACCGCGTAAGACGCCGTCTCGTGCATGACTGTCCGAATGTGTTCTATGAAGCTGTCTGGGAGTTCGTCGGCGACATCCAGACGCCACCCCGACGCCCCCGCCCGTAACCAGTGCCGGACGACGGAATCCTGATTCCAGATAATATAATTCTGGTAACTCTGATTCTCTTCGAGTGTGTCGGGCAATGTGTGAATGCCCCACCACGCCGTGTACTCGTCCGGCCACTTCTGGAATTTGTACCACTCATAATAGGGGCTGTCCTTGCTCTGATACGCGCCCGGCTCCGGGTACCATCCATCCATGTTGAAGTAGCGGCTCTGTGACCCCGTATGACTGAACACGCCATCCAGTATGACACGCATGCCGCGCCGGTTCGCCTCTATGCACATTTCCCGGAAATCCTCCTCCGTGCCGAGCATGGGGTCAATGTGCATATAGTCCGCCGTGTTGTAGCGGTGGTTCGACGCCGATTCAAAAATAGGGTTCAAATATATCGTCGATACGCCCAGTTCCGCCAGATAGTCCATTTTGGACGTAATCCCCTTGAGCGAACCGCCGAAAAAGTCACGATTCCATACGCCGTCCGGCGGATTGTACACGGGCTGGTCCTCCCAGTTCTCGTGAACCCAGCGGTTCCCAATCATGCCTTCCGGGTTCGGAATGTCCAGACGGCAGAATCTGTCCGGGAAAATCTGATATGTCACGCCCGCGCCGAACCAGAACGGCGTATGGCTTTTCTGGTATACGGTCATCTGCCACGGCTCTATTTTGTTGTCGCTGCGGTATCCGGTGCGGTCGAGGTCACACCCTGAACCGTCGTCGCGCCAGAGTTTGAAGTAGTACCAGACCAGTTGCGGCTCCGACGGTGCCGGGAAACTCGCGTAAAAACGCACGCGGTCGCCGTCTATGGCCTGCGGGTATAGTTCGGTCTTGAACTTCTCGCCGGTGTAATCGTTCTTCATCATGACGGCGCAATGGGTAAAGCCCTCACTCTGTAGAGGCCGACAGCGTAAGATGATGTTTTGTCCGCACTCGACCGCGCCGAATGGCTCCTTGCAGTGAATGCTACGGGAATCAAATACAAAAGACTCACTCATGGGGTATCTCCTTCCTTGGTGCCGAAATCGGACAGGGAACCGGACAGAATCCGGTTCCCTGTGTCAAGCGCTATGTGAACCGGCGTTGTATTACGGAAGCAGTTGATTTTCACCGGTAATAACGGCGTACGTGGGTTCTTTCTCGAAGTACGCGTTAATGATGTTGACGGCGGTCGGGGCCAAGTGCGCGCCCGCCGCGCCCTGTTCGATAACCATGCCAATGGCGATTTCCGGCTCATAGTACGGGGCGAAACAGACAAACACGCCGTTGTTGGTACGTCCCGCACCTAACTGCGCCGTACCGGTTTTCGCGCCCGCGTCTACCACGCAGTCCTGAAAGTAGCGGTCAAGCGAGGTCAGTACCAGATTCCGCATGCCGGTTTTTACGGCTTTCAGGTTCGTTGTCGAAATGTCAATGACATTCATGGGGGTTGTGTCGCCGACGGCTAACACTTCACTGTTGTCATAGGATTTGACGCATTTGAGTAAATGCGCCTTGCAGTGTTTCCCGCCTGAAACAAGTGTCGCTATATAGTTTGCCAGTTGCAAGGGAGTATAAATCTGGTTGGACTGTCCGAACGCCGCCCACGGGGCTTGGTCTTGCCCGACTGGATTTGTGGCGCGTTGTCCGGTGGTGTCGCCGGTCTCGATTCCGGTATGCTCGCCGAGGCCAAACTGCTGTAACCAGAAATTCAGGGTGTTCAGCCCCATGCGGTATCCCATCTCCGCGAAGAACACGTTACAGGAATTTGTGATTGCCTGCGTAATCGTCTGGCGTCCGTGACCGGAGAGGTGCCAGCAGTTGGCGTACGCGTTTGTGCCGGGATACGTCCAGCGCCCGCCGTCATAGTAACGCTCGTTCAGGCCGATTTTCCCGGACTGTAGCGCGGCAATCGCCGTGGCGGGTTTGAGTGTCGAGCCGGGCGGGTACGCGCTCATTGTAACACGGTTGATTAACGGCTTTGCGGGGTTGTCGCTGAGTGACTTGTACTTTTTGGCGTCGTAATAGTCCGTGGGCTGGAATGTCGGATAGGACGCCATAGCCAGTATTTCGCCGGTGCCGACTTTCACAACCGCCACACCCGCGCCGCGTTTGTCGCTCCCGTCCTGCGCGTTCATGGCCTCCACGCCGTCGCGTAAAGCGTCCTCCACTTTCGCCTGAAAGTCAAGGTCGATTGTCAGTTCCACAGTCGCGCCGGGCTGGGGCGTACGGGAATAGTATTCGCCCGTGACCTTGCCTTCCTCGCTGACTGACAGTACGCGGCGTCCGTTCTTGCCCTGTAGATACTGTTCAAACGCCGCCTCGACGCCGCTTCTGCCGATTATCGCGTCAAGCGGGTAATCCTTGTAAAGCGGGTTCTCCAAGTCCTCCTGAAACAGACTGCTGACGTTGCCCAGAATATGCGCGGCGCGTGTGGTCTCGTACTTGCGCACCGACGAATTAACGACTTTCACGCCGACAAAATTTCCGTCCGACAACATGGAGATAAACGGCGTGTCGATGTTCTCCGTGAGGATATAGGAACTGTTGTCGCCGAGTGTCTGACGCTGTTTGAGTTCGTAGCGGATACCGACAACTTTCCGGGCGTCGGCGGGGGCGTAGTCCTCCGGGATTTCCATGTCCTCGCGCATCCAGCCCAAAACCATATCCGCCGTAACCCCGGCGTCCGCCAAGAGTTCGGAAGTCAGCAAGTCCGGCGAAAGCCGCTCCATGAGCGTCTTTTTGTCGGGGACGTAGACCCCGGACGTGTCCGGACTGCCTTTGAGAAGTTTCTTGACTTTGCCCTTGAAATCTTCGGGTTCCTGCGCGGCGGCTTCGGCCTCCGCGGCGGCGGCCTCCTCCAAGTCGGTCGTGTCGACAAGGGCGCGGTGGTTCAACAGATATTCCCCTATCACTTCGCGGCTCGCCTTAAAGTTTGTCAAGTACCGCAACAGTCGCCGCCGCTGTGCCTTCGATACCTCGTCCACCGTGAACGAAAACGGCTCCGCTTTCGTAATGGGCAAGGTGTCCGCCCACGCCCGTTCCTGCTCCTCAAACAGATTCAGCAGACGCAAAATGGCGGCGTTCTGGTCCTCGTCCTTTTTGAGCAGCGCCGGGTCAAAAGTCAGGTCGTAGGCGGACGCGTTGGAAATCAGTGTCGTTCCGTTGCGGTCGGTCACAATGCCGCGTGAGGCCTTAATCGTCTCCGTACGCACAATCGAGCGCGTCGACTGGCTCAAATACTCCTCGTGGTGAATCACCTGTGTATTGTACAGGACGCCGAAAAACAACAGCATGACAGTGGCGATACCGCCCGCAAGCAGAAACAGGCGTCCCATCCGCACCGGGGATTCGTTGTCTCTGTGATAGCTCAATGCACATACCCCCTTTCAAGTCAAGAACAGTGTAACATGTTTTGCGCGATAACACAAGCGAAAATTCAGGCCATGCCCTTGTGCATTTCCTCATAGCGTGTTCTGTCGGCGACGAGCCGGAAAAGAAGCGTCATCAGGGGCGAGACAATCGGCACCGTCACGAAAAATTCCCGGAGCGTGAGATGTAGTCCGGTCATCCACGGGGACGGGTCGCCCCAAGTCCAGAACAGGAAGCAGTGGAAGAAACCGTTGAGCGCGAACGCAATCGCCGAGACCGCGTACGAACACAGCAAACCCGCCGGAAGCAGTTCCCGCGAGAGAAAAGAGGCTATCATCGCCGCAACCGGAAACGAGAGTGTGTAGAAGCACGGCAGACTTTCGGGTAGAAGCAGGTCACAAAATACGCCCATGAGAACCGCGAACGCCCCGCCAAAGCCGGGAGAATCCATCGTGGCGGGAATCACAGCCAAGAGCGGATATAAAAACGGAATCACGCCCAGAAAATGGATATGTTGCGCGAAACTCTGCACCGTGAAGCAGAGTAACGCCGCAAGCAAATAGAGTGTCCACTTGAAAATGACGGCGTTTCGGAACATGTACAGCCCTCCCTTCTCAAGTGACGATATCGAACGATTTGATAATAGCGACCTGTGTCAGTCCGCTGACGTTGGACTGTGGCGTCAGAATGGCGTACGGCGCGGAGCCGGAATCGTTGAGGCGTACTTCGTCAATGGTGCCGATGACCAGCCCGGACGGGTAGTAGCCGCCCACGCCGGATGTCACGACAAGGTCTCCGGCGAGCAGCCGACTGTCAGCCGGGAGATAGTCAAGCCGGACTTGCCCCTTTTCCATGAGGGCAAATTCCCCTTTCAGGACGCCTAATTCTTTTGTGCGGAACACTTGCGCCCCGATAGACGTGTCAGTGTCAATGAGTGTCCGCATGGTTGACCAGTTCGACCCGGCGCGCTCAATCACGCCGACTAAAGCCCCCGTCGGGTCAATCACGCAGTCGCCGACTTCGACGCCGTGGTCAGTCCCATTGTCGAGCGTGACAGCGGAAGTCCAGTTCGATACCGTGTACTCCGTAATTAACGCGGTTTCCAAGTCGGACAAATCGCGGCGCTGTTGGCGTAAGCCTAACCATTCGCGGAGACGGCGGTTTTCCTCGCTGTCATTCTCCGCCTGACGGATAGCCGCTTCCATATCGGCAATTTGTTTTCTGAGCGCGGCGTTTTCCTCTTCCAGTTGCGTCACGTCGCGGCGGTGGATTTCGCGGTCATTGAACCAGAGCGCGAACTTACTGCCAGCCGCACGGAAGGGCGTGGCAAGCATGTTGACGGCGTTTTCGGGTATGGACGACGCCGCACCCGTCAGGGACGCCGCCGCCAGCAGTGCCGACAAAATCGCCGCGACCAGTAGTAACCAAAGCCCGTTATTTCTGAAAAAGTCATTCATAAATTCCTGTTCCTCCCGTGCGGAAATGTCAGAGCAGGCGCAAGCCAAATTCGGAAAGCATGCCGTCCAGAAGCGGGAGCGGCAGTCCGATTACGTTCGACACGTCGCCGTCCACGCGTTCGACGAGCAAGATACCGCGTCCCTGTAAGCCGTACGCCCCGGCCTTGTCCATGGGTTCTCCTGTTGCGATATAGCGCAGAAGCGTTTCACGCGACGCCGGGCGGAACGTGACATCCGTCGCCTCCGAACGCGTCAGGAAACGCATGTCCTGCCGGACAGTGACGCCCGTGCAAACAAGGTGTCGCCGTCCCTGTAGAGCGGTCAACATGCGCAAGGCGTCGGCTTCGCTGTGGGGCTTGCCGAGGCGGAGACCGTCTAAAAACACCATTGTGTCCGCCGTCACAATGAGTTCGTCGGGCGCGGCGGGGACGGCTTGCGCTTTTTGCAACGACAACGCCTCCACGGTTTCACGCGGGGAGAGGCCGTCCGGGACATGTTCGGTCACGGCGGGAACCCGGACAATAAAATCTGTCATGCCGGCTTGCCGGAGCAGGTCACGCCGTCGCGGAGAACCGGAACCCAATACCAGTTTCACATTGTTTCCTCACTTTCCGGTGGAACCGAATCCGCCCCGGTCGGGCGCGGACAGGCGTCCCACGGTCTCGAACCGTAGCACGGGCTGATTGCGCACAATCCGAAACTGACAGATTCTCGAACCCTTGTCAATCGTGACATCCCGCGTGGCGTACGCCGGAAACATCCATTCGTCGGTGTCGCCGCGATAGGAATTGTCAATGACGCCCATGGAGTTTGTCTGTAGAATGCCGTAGTTCCGAAATGTCGAACTGCGCGGGACAATATGCGCCTCGTAGCCGTCGGGCAGGGCAATCGCCACGCCCAGCGGAATCAGGCAAAAACTCCCGGCGGACATCGTGACCGTTTCGGCGGTATAGAGGTCAACCCAGTCGGATTTCCCGCCGATACAGCCGAGTTCCGGCAGGCCGTCCGCAAGATAGCGGACATAAATTGTTTCCATAAAGTCTCCCTCTGTCGCCTTGCGGTGACATCTCCCCTAAAGGGGTATTCGCGTTGAGCTAATCGAAACCGGGTTGTCTAACCCCCCTAAATCCCCCCTTTCAGGGGGGGACTTTCCGTAACTTGTTTCTCGTCCCCACGCCCTGAAAGGGGAGGGGGACAGGGGGTGGGGTTCCTAACTGAACGCCTGTGCGCCGTACCGGGGAGGGCGATTCATTCTCCCTCGGCGGCGGTCTCCGTGACTTCTTCGGCTTCGGTTTCCGCTTCCACTTCGGGCGCGGCTTCGGCTTCGACTTCGGGCGCGGGTTCAGTTTCGGCTTCCGGCGCTTCGACCGCGACTTCCTCCACGGCCTCCACTTTCACGGCTTCGGCCTTGGCCTTGCGCGTCTTGCGCGGACGCTTCGATTTCTCCACGATGTCCGCCATAGCGGCCTCGTCCAGCGGGAGCGCCGACGCCGTGTCGGTATCGGGCTTCTGGGCTTTTTGCAGACTCTTTTCGGCCTTGCTCAACGCCTTCTCGGCCTTTTCCAGTTTCTTTTGCAGACTGAGATTCTCGCGCTTGAACGCGTTCGCCTCGGCCTTGGCACTGGCTTCGGCGTCAAGGGCGCTCTTAATCTGTGCGCGGAGCTGTTCGTCGGTCAGGCGGACTTTGAACAGGTCATCGGCGATATTCAGCGCGGCCATAATTGCGGCGTCCATGCGACCCATACGCGTGGAAAGCATTTTCTGCATTTCGGCGTTGACGTGCATGCCGACGGCCTGTGTGTACTCTATGGAATTTTCGGTAATCAGCTTGAACTCCTCGCCGCAGATTTTCACGGTAACGCTGTTGCTCATGGCAAATGCTCCTCTCAAATTGTATCATTTCCCGGTGTGCGCCGGGACGCGGTTTGACATCATCCGACTTATTATAGCACAGTCCCGGCGCGAATGCCACAGGGAAACGTGATTCTTTCTGAAATTTTCAACAAAAATTCGGGGAAATGTGGAAATATTACGGAATGCCGTACAGGCGTTTGCCGTTGTCCCAAGTGGCGCGGGACATTTCCTCCACGCTGACGCCTTTCCACTCCGCCAATTTCTGGATAATATACGGCAGGTTCCGACTGTCATTCCGCTTGCCGCGGTTCGGCACCGGCGACAGGTACGGCGAATCCGTCTCGACGACAATTCTTTCCAGCGGCGTCACGGCGACGACTTCGGCGGCGCGACGTGCGTTCGGATACGTCACCGGGCCGTCGAAACCTAAATACCAGCCCCGCCGCACAAGTTCCGACGCCATTTCGGCGCTCCCGGAAAAGCAGTGGAACACGCCCCGCGCCTCCGGGTACTCCCGGACAATTGTCATACAATCGCCGTGGGCTTCGCGGTCGTGTACAATCACCGGAAGTTTCAGCTCCATGGACAATTCCAGTTGACGGCGGAAAATCATCTGCTGGAACTCTTTCGGGGGGTTCTCCTTCCAGTAGTAGTCAAGCCCGATTTCCCCGACCGCCACGACGCCCGGTTCCGCGCATAAGCGGCGGAGTTCGGCAAACTCGGCGTCACCGGCACCGGCACAGTCTCCGGGATGAAGTCCGACGGCGGCGCGGACGTGCGGGAAGCGCCGGGACAGTTCCACGGCGGCGCGGGACGAGGGAATGTCACAGCCGGGGTCTACGACCAGTTCCACCCCGGCGGCGGGCAGCGCCGACAGTACCGCGTCACGGTCGGCGTCAAAGCGTGTCGAATCATAGTGCGCGTGGGTGTCAAACAGCGGCATAGCGTCCCGTCTCCTCCAATAAAAGAACATCCCCCCGAACCACTACATAACAGCGCGGCTTGGGGGGTCACATGTCAGCCAACCTGATTGAGTTTCAAGGTCATGGCGCTTTTTTTGTGGGCGGCGGCGTTTCTGTGGAGTACGCCACGCGCCACGGCTTGGTCGACCTTCTTGACCGCCACGCGGTACGCGGTTTCGGCTACGGCGCGGTCATTCTCGGCGACAGCGGCCTCGAACTTTTTGACGGCGGTTTTCATATCGGATTTCCGGGCGCGGTTGCGGGCGTTCCGGGCTTTCCCGATGAGGTCACGCTTCTTGGCGGACTTGATATTCGGCAATGTGATTCCCTCCTTTCCGAATGTTACGTTACACGGACAGACATTGTACCAGATGATTCCACGGAATGCAAGGGGGTTTGGGACTTTTTTTTCCGTGTATGTGTACGCGGAATACAACTGCATTATGAACCTGATTCGCGCCAGAACCCGTAAAAAATCCCCCTCCTTTTCATCGGGAAGGGGGAGATTTTTTTCAAAAGTCAAGAGGCCTCATCGTCGGGAACAAAATCACGTCCCGGATTGAATCCGAGTTCGTCAACATCATCACACAGCGGTCAATGCCGATACCCAGTCCGCCCGTTGGAGGCATGCCGTATTCCATAGCGGTCAGGAAGTCCTCGTCGAGCATTTCGGCCTCGTCGTCACCGCGCTCGCGGAGTTCGGCCTGCTTCCGGAAACGTTCCCGCTGGTCAATGGGGTCGTTCAACTCCGAATAGGCGTTGCCCATTTCACTGCGGCAGATGAAGCACTCGAAACGCTCCGTCAGACGCGGGTCTTGCGGGGAACGTTTCGTCAGCGGCGACACCTCTACCGGATACATCGTGATAAATGTCGGCTGAATCAAATGTTCCTCTACTCTCTGGTCGAAACAGGCATAGAGCGCGTTACCCCATGTCTTTTCGGCGCTGTCTGCGAGTTCGACGCCCTTTGCTTTCGCGGCGGCGACGGCCTCCGCGTCACCGGTAATCGCGCCGAAGTCAATGCCGACGTACTCTTTCACGGCGTCGACCATCGTCACGCGAGGCCAGCCCGGCGACAAATTAAGGTGTTGGCCTTGCCAGTCCAGTTCGTAGCCGCCCAGAATTTCTTTCGCCGCGCCCGATAAAATCCCCTCCGTGATGTCCATCATGCCGTGGAAGTCCGTGTAGGCCTGATACAGTTCCACACTCGTGAACTCCGGGTTATGTTTCGGGTCCATGCCCTCGTTGCGGAAAATGCGTCCGATTTCGTACACTCTGTCCATGCCGCCGACAATCAGGCGCTTCAACGGTAACTCGGTTGCGATTCTCAGGTACATGTCAATGTCAAGCGTGTTGTGGTGCGTGACGAACGGACGCGCCGCCGCGCCGCCAGAAATCGTGTTCAGTACCGGCGTCTCAACTTCCATGTAGCCCAAGTTATCCAGATACGTCCGCACAAAGCGGATAAAGCGTGACCGGATGACGAAATTCCGCTTCACTTCCGGGTTGACCATCAAATCCACGTAGCGCTGTCTATAGCGGAGTTCGCGGTCTTGGAGACCGTGGAACTTCTCCGGCAACGGCAACAGTGACTTGGACAACAGTGTAATTTCCTTGGCGCGGACACTCATTTCCCCGCGCTGTGTGCGGAACACTGTCCCGAATACGCCCACAATGTCGCCGATGTCGTACTTTTTGAAGCGCTTGTAGTCGTCGGCGTCCATTTCGTCCTGACGGGCGTATAGCTGAATGCGTCCATCCCTGTCCTGAATGTCGCAGAAACTGACTTTGCCCATGCCGCGCTTACTCATGAGGCGTCCGGCTATTCTGACAGGTTCGCCCTCTAATTCGTCGAAACGTTCCTTGATTTGCGCCGAAGTTGTGTCCCAGTCAAAGCGGGTAATCTGGAAGGGGTCGCGCCCCTCGGCCTGTAACGCCGCTAACTTCTCGCGCCGGATACGGGTTTGTTCGCCGAAATCCTGTTCCGTATTATTGTTTTCGTTCGCCATAATTTCTCCCTTACTGTTTGTATTTTGTTGATAAATTATATTCCATTTCCGTGTTGTTTGTCAATCTGGAAACGTTGCAATTAGTGTAAAATTTTTAGGGAATCGCCCTTGAATTTGATAAACACACTGGATTTATTGATTTTACACATTATTAAAAACGGAAATATGTCCTATTTCGGCACATTTTGGCTTGACTTGTCGAAAAAAATATGATATAAGAAATTTGTTGGTATTTTTCACATCTGTCAGCTACACGAAAGGAGCATGTCCCATGGTACGAACCGCTATTTTTATTGATGAGGGCTATTGGATGAAGGTCTTGGATGGATTCGGACGCCCTAAAATTGACTATAGCAAATTCAGTACCTTTCTGGCAAGAGGTGAATCAATTTTGCGCGTCTATTATTATACCGCCTTGCCCTATCGCGGAAAGATTCCTACGAAGGAAGAACAAACCCGTTATGAGAAGAAACAGGGTTTTCTCAACAGTCTCAGTCGGCTTGATTTTTACGAGGTTCGTTGCGGTAAGTTAAAACGGATGTTCGATGAAAACGGAAAATCTGTCTTTCAACAGAAGCGTGTGGACACATTGATGACGTGCGACCTGCTCCGCCTGACCTACAAGGCACGTATGGACAGAGCCGTAATTGTCACAGGGGATTCGGATTTCATTCCCGCAATTCAGATTACGAAAGACGAAGGCGTGCAAATTGAACTCGTGTACGGCGGAGACAAATATCTTCCGAGCAACGATTTACTGTTGCTTGCGGATACCCGGCGAGAATTGACGCAGGACGATTTAGACGTGTTCAAACTTGTCTGAAATTCACCTGATTTCAACAAATATGCCTGAGAGTCTGGTAACTTCCACAAGTTTCAGGCTCCTTGTGTGTTGCGGTTTTCTGACGTAACAAAAATTTTTACAAAACCGCTTGACAATGCTTATAAAGTGGTGTACAATATATCATACTTAATAGACGCCCCATTCTGGTTTGAATGGCGGTTTTAATGTTTGTTACGCTTACAAAAAAGGCACCCTGTAAAGGGTGTCTTTTTTGTGCTGTGTAAGGTCTTAGCGCTCAATCTTGACCAGCTTGTAGACGATATTCCCCCGCGGCGCTTCCACGGTGACAGTATCGCCCTCCTGCCTGCCCAGAAACGCCTTCCCGAACGGCGAATCCTCCGAAATAATGCCGTGCATGGGGTCGGACTCCTGCGAGCCGACAATCTTATAGGGAGGCATTTTGTTTCCGGACGCGTCCGCAACCGTCACGACACTGCCGATTGTCACCACGTTCGACGGCGCGGCGCTCTCGTCGACAATCACGACGTGTTGCAGGATTTCCTCCAGTTCGGCGATACGGGAGTAAAGTTTCCCCTGTTCGTTCTTGGCCTCGTCGTACTCGCTGTTCTCGGACAAGTCCCCGAAGCCACGCGCCACTTTAATCTGTTCGGCGACTTCATCGGAGCGCGTCGTCTTGAGATACGTCAATTCCTCGCGCAATTCCTCGGCGCGGGACGCGCTCATCTTATATTCCTTTTCCACTGCCATAGAGTAGCATCCTTTCTGAAACGGAACTGTGTTCCCGTATTATAAGGCGGGGCGGATAACCTGTCAAGCGCGTACATGTAAAATTTTGATTGGGAGTTCCCATTTACATGGCCTCGTAGGGTTCCAGCAACCGGACATTCCCGTAATAGTCCAGAAACTCGCCGTCGACCAGATAACGCACCTCCCGGACACTCTCCAGCGCGTGTAAGGAGCGGTCGAGCGACAACAGCGCCAGCGACACATTTACATTGTCGGGCAACGTCTCCAAGAGCGCCGACGACAGATTGACAAAACAAATATCGTCCTCCTGCCACACCGAACGCACCCGGAACCCCTCCGGGAACGCGTCGGACAGGTCGCGGTTTTCGGGGCCGTTCTCGACGGCGTGTGCCACGACTTCTACTTGTGTGTCGCCCTCGTACAGATTCAACGTCCGTTCCTCCGGCACCAGTTCCCCGGACGCGTCCGGGAAGTACAGCGGCACCGTGACCGTACCCACGACATCGCCGTCCGGTAACAACAACACGTCCCGCGCCGTGAACGACTGTCTGTCACGGTAATCAAGCGTCTGTCCGCCGACCGTGATACGCACCATCGAAATTTCGGGAATCTGCGTCAGTGTCAGCGTGACGGCGTAATCGGCGAGTGTCAGCCCGATTCCCGACAGCGACGCGTAAGGCCGCGAAAAGTCAACCGTCGCCCGACTGCCTTCGAGTGTCACCGTGTTGAGTACGGTTCCGGCGGGTAACGTGTTCCGGTAGGCGTCGGCGTCGGAGCCGCGTAACAGCGCCGACAACAACGCCCGCGCCGTATCCTCCGGGGCGGCATCGGGGTCGACAGGCACCGCCGACGGCACCGCCTGTAACGCCCCACTCCCGGCGGCGTCGCGCAGGTCGCCGCGCAGGAAGTACAGCGAATAATATTCGGGCTTGCGCCCGGAATCGAGCCGCGCCCCGCAACCCGTCAGGAGCGCGAACACACACAGCCACGCCGCAACTCTCATAATCCGGCCTCGAACGCCCCGCACAGCGGACGCCATACGGTGTCAAACAGCATGACACGCGCCGTTTTCGCGTTCGCCGGGACGGCACTTGTCACCGTTGCAATATCGGCGGGTACGTCCTGTTTGTTCACCGACACAAATTGCCCGTGCGCGTCAAAGTACGAGACCGCAAGCGTCACGGCGTCCGGCTTGGTCAGCGTCACGAACAGATTGCCGTTGTACGGCCTGACAGCGGTTATCGCGTACGAACCGGGCGCGGGGTTGTCGGGCGTTTTCGCGGTAAAGTAGCCGGGTGTGGACGGCGTATCAATCCGGGCGTAGACTTTGGTTATGTGGTTGTTGTCGAATTTGGTACCGTTGCCGCCTGTAAGAGCCTCACAAGACCGGAACATATAATCACTGTTTGTCACGGACGCTATTGTAAACTTCTCGGAGGCGTAGATTGTTTTCAGACTGCTACAGCCGGAAAACATATTCTTTGTGTCCGTAATGTTGGAGGTGTCAAAATTGGACAAGTCAAGCTCCGTCAATGCGTGGCAATCGCAGAATATGTTTACCATGTCCTTGACGTTGGCGGTATCCCAACGGGACACGTCCAGCGCCGTCAATACGTTACAGGCGTTAAACATCCAGTGCATAGACGTGACTTTGGAGGTGTCGAACCCCGACACGTCCAGCGCTTTTAACGCGATACAGCCCGAAAACATACTGTTCATCGTTGTGACGTTGGCGGTATTGAAAGAGGACACGTCCAGCGCCGTTAATGCGTGGCAACTATAGAACATAAACCCCATATCCGTGACATTGGCGGTATTGAAAGAGGATAAATCAAGTTCCGTCAGCGCTTTACAGTCCCAGAACATTTCCCGCATATCCTTGACGTTGGAGGTGTCGAACTTGGACAGATTCAACGCTTTCAACGCGCTACAGCCCCTGAACATAGACCGCATAGACGTAACCTTGGCGGTATTGAAGCCGGATACGTCCAGCGCGGTCAGTCCGCTACAATCTCCAAACGTATGGTACATATTTGTAACGTTGGCGGTGTTCCATTTGGACACATCCAGCGTTGTCAGTTTGCCGCATTGCAGAAACGTAGATTGCATATCCTTGACATTGGCAACGTTCCACTTTGACACATCCAACGCCGTCAACGCGCCGCAACCGTAAAACATATACCCTATGTCCGTAACTTTGGAGACATCCCACCCGGAAACGTCCAGCGTTGTCAGTAATTTGCATTGCGAGAACATATCCCGCATAATCGTGACGTTGGCGGTATCAAAATGGGATACATCCAGCGCCGTCAACGTGACGCAGTCCGAGAACATGCCCCGCATATCCGTGACGTTGGACGTGTTCAAATTTCGGAGGTTTTCCACGCGTTCCAGATTTTTGCAACCCCAAAACCAGCACGCCGTAGAGTTCGGACTGATACTGTCTTTGAGGGTCACGACCTCGATATATTCCCGCTCGTCATACCACGGCGTGTTAGCGCGTCGCGTGTTGTCATTCCAAACGTAACCCGTCTCCAAATCGACTTCGTACGTTTTCATGACGGTCTTGCCGGGTTCGGGGGTGTCGCCGTGCTGGAAAACCAGCGTCCCGTCATCGTAGAGAAGCGCGTACACGTTATCCGCCGCCGCGTACGCCCCCAACGGGAGCAGTACCGCGAACACGAACAGCGCCGCCAGAATGCCAAGTACCTGTTTTTTCATGTTGAGTTCCTCCTTTGAAATCGCTACCTGTTACTGTGTGGTGTCCAGCGCAGGCCAGCGCACTGTAAACACAGCGCCGCCCAAAAAACGGTTATCCGCCGCGACGGTGCCGCCGCGCCGCGTCACGGTGTCGCTGACTATCGACAGTCCAAGCCCCGTGCCGCCCGCCGCCCGTGACCGTGCCTTGTCCACCCGGTAGAAACGCTGGAAAATGCGCGGCAAATCCTCCTCCGGTATGCCGCTTCCGTTGTCCTCGACTTTTAACACGACTTCGGCTTCCTCGCGGCGGAGCGTGACCTGTACCGTACCGCCGGGGGGCGTGTACTTCACGGCGTTGTCGATGAGGTTGTAGAATACCTGATAAATTTCGTCCTTGGTGCCGGACACAGTACAGTTTTCCCCGGCGTGGTACGTCAATTCGACTCCCTTTTCCTGCGCCACAAGCGACATCATGCGTAGTACCTGTTCGAGTACCGGGAGCATGTCCACGGGCGCGGGGGCGTCCAATATGCCGCTGTCCAGACGCGTCAGCCGCAGTAAATCTTCTGTGATACGCGTCAGTCGTTCGGCCTCCGCGCCGATATCCGACACAAATTCGCGGGTCGTTGCCATGTCGATATTGTCAGTCTGCAAGATGGAATCCGACAGTAACCGTATGGCGGCAAGGGGCGTTTTGAGTTCGTGGGAGGCGTCGGAGACAAACCGCCGCCGCGCCGTTTCGGTTTTCTGTAAGCGGTCTGTCAGACTGTTGAACTCCTGCCCGATTTGTGCGATTTCGTCGCGCCCGAAAATCCGCGCCCGGTGACTGTACGCGCCCTCGCGGACTTCCCGAATTGCCGTCAGCAACGCGCCGATTTTGCGTGCCAGTATCGCCGACAGTAACAGGCTCGACACAAGCACCCCGATTCCGGTTGCAATCGAAATGCGCATTAGGTTCGACTGCAAGCCTTCCAGTAACGCGGCCTGTGTGCGGTCGTACTCGTAGGCGTACACAGCGCCGATAATCTGATTCTGGTACAGTACCGGGGACGCGGCGCGGCTTCGGAACGCCCCATTCTTATAGATACAACTGAACGCGTCATTTCCCGACAGTGCAAGTACCAGTTCGGTGTAAAAGACGTAATTGCCGACGGCCTCGCGGGTTTCGCGGGTGTCGTAGAGAATGCGTCCGGCGGCGTTGGAAATCAGAATCCGGCTCTGACCGCTTTCTTTTGCGGCGGGCATTGCCGCCGATACGTTTTCATCGTTGAGATGGTCAAGCCCCGACAGCGACGACACCAGTACCGATACCGACGACATCATAGCGCTTTCCTTCGACCGGAATACCATGTTCTCCGACACAAAAAGCGGGTACGTGTTCAGCAGAATCAGAACCGCCGCTAATATCAGGACGTACGACACCCCGAACTGTACTTGTAAGCTGTCCCAGAAGCGTTTTTTGTCGCGTCTGCGGACGCGGCGGTTATGCCTTGAAATAGTAACCAACTCCCCACTTGGTCATAATGTGTTCGGGCGTCGCGGGATTTTCTTCGAGTTTCTCGCGCAGACGCCGGATGTGTACGTCAACGGTTCGATAGTCGCCTGTGTAGCTGTAGCCCCACACAATGTTCATGAGGTTTTCGCGGCTGTAGACGCGGCGCGGGTTGCGCATGAGCAATTCAATTAAGTCGTACTCCTTGGCGGTCAAGTCAATGGTACGCCCGTCGCGTACGGCGACGCGTTCCTGTGTGTTCAGGGACAGTCTCCCCGCCGTGACAACGGCGCTTTCCTGTGTGCGTCCGGCGCGGCGCAACAGCGCCCGGACACGCGCTTTGAGTTCCAACAGGTTAAACGGCTTGGTCAGGTAGTCGTCCGCGCCGCACTCAAAGCCCATGAGTTTATCGCTGTCCTCGCTCTTGGCGGTCAACATGATAATGGGTACGTTGGAGAACTCGCGGATTCTCATACAGGCCTCGCGCCCGTCCAATTCCGGCATCATGACATCGAGTATTATCAGGTCATAGCCGACGTTCCGCGCCAGTTCGACCGCCGCCGCGCCGTCACAGGCACAGTCCACGGTGTAGCCCTCGTTTTCCAAATTGAATTTGATACCCTTGACTAACGTCCTCTCATCGTCGACGACCAGAATTTTCATGCCCGACACCTCCGGCGGATACAAGTACAGACGACCAGTCGGGGAACGACTGGCCGTCTGGGGATTTGGCGGAGCGGGTGGGATTCGAACCCACGAGGGATTAGCTCCCTACCTGATTTCGAGTCAGGCCCGTTATGACCACTTCGATACCGCTCCATACGGGTTGACGGGGACATTATAGCACACCCGGAAACGGAATGCAAGGGGAAATTCACAAAAAAATCCCTCCCCCGCGCAAACGGGAGAGGGTGACAATTATCCGAATTTCCGCACGGGTTCGGCGTCGCGGGGGCGCGGGTTGACCCGCTTGAACTGCCGCAACTGTTCTTCGGTCATTTCGGGGCAGTCCTCGTCATAGACAATATCCTCGTCACGCGGGGCGCGGGCTTCGATTTCCGCGATTTGTTCCGGCGTCAACGGCTGACGGGGCTTTCGGCTCGGTTGCAGAACGTATTTAACGACCATAGTACAGTCTCCTTTCTCGACGGTTGGCGGCTCTGGCGGAAATGAGCCGGATTTGTTCCCGGCGTTCGACGTACACGACAAACAGAACATCGTCCGCCATGCCAATTGTAATATATCTGTCCTCTTCGTCACTATGCGCGGCGTCATAGTATTCTTTGCGGTTGTCGTCCTCGAAAACACGCACGGCGTCGTAAAAATCCACCTTGTGTTTTTTCAGGTTCGCCGCCGCCTTTTCCTCATCCCACTCAAACAGCAACAACGCGAATCCCTCCCCATGCTGTCATTATACGCCCTTTTTGGACGTATGGCAAGAAGATTTTACGAAAACGCCCTCCCCCGCGCAAACGGGAGAGGGTGACAATTATCAGGCCAGAACGCGGTACAGATACGTCACGATATCGGCTCTGGGACACAGCGCCGACGGCGTGAACGCCTCCCCGGTGCCGCTTAACAGTCCGGCGGCGTCCGCCCACCGCACGGCGTCGGTATAGTAGCCCTGCGGGAAACTGTCGGCAAGGGTACTTTCCCCGGACGCCTGCGGCTTGTCCAGCGTCCGCCACAGGAACGTGACCACATGGGCGCGGGTACACGGATTGCCCGGTGAAAACGTCGTGTCACTGGTTCCCGCCGTGATACCGCTTTCCGCCGCCCACAGAATCGCCTTGTAGAACGCGCTCGACGGGTCAACGTCCGTGAACGGATTTTCGGTCGTTGCGGGTTCGGGACAGCCTTTCGCACGCCACAGGAACGTGGCAACCTGTCCGCGACTGCAAATGTCATCGGGGGCAAAGTTCGTTTCCGACACGCCCTTTGTTACGCCCTTGTCCACCGCCCACTTGACAGGCTCCGCGTAATAAGCGTCCGGCGATACGTCCTCAAAGGCGGAGGCGTCATTTTGCGCGGGTGTAGGAGACGTTGACGGAGTAGACAACACAATAGGCGGCATAGTGGAGTTATAATGAATCGTTGCTCTATCAAGCATGTAATTATAATCTCCAATGTCTATCTGCTTCCATTGCGCCTCGCTTCCCTCATAGTACACATCTTTCAACAGACCGTATACTTGGTCGGTTTTGGCGGTACTTGAATCGCCGAACGCGCTTTCTTCGATTTTGGTTACAGTAACAGGAATATACAATTCCTCTAACCTTGTACAGAAAAACGCGTCTTTTTGAATAGATGTTACATTATGGGGAATGATGAACTTGCCCAAGGCTGTACAATAGTAAAAGGCACTCCGTCCAATTGTCGTCACGCTGTCGGGAATAGCAATATTTGTCAATTTTGCGCAATGAGCAAATGCGGAATCTCCAATCGTGGTCAAAGTACCCGGAAGGGACACTTCTACCAAATTGTCACGACCGTAAAAAGCCTCTTTCTCAATAGTAGTCACACCGTCAAGAATAGTGACTTTTTTCAGCATATCAGGGTCGAACTGTCCTATAAAGGCATTTTCGGGAATAACTGGTACATTGCCAATGATAGTAATTTCCTCAAAAGACGCCGCATTGCTTCGGATAAAGGTCAAGTCCGACAAGAGGCTTGCGGGAAATGTGGCAATTCTGACACTGTTAGTACCAATGCCGCCTTCATGATAGCCGCCTTGATTTTCCGCTCCCACCGTCGTTACGCTTGCGGGAATGACAAGTTCCGTCAAATTGCCGCAGGAACTGAAAACATTCATTCCAAGTTCCTTGACACCATCCTGAATCGTTACTTTCTTCAAAGCGGAACATTGATTAAACGCAAAACCGCCGATTTTTTGAACGCTTCCGGGAATGGTGATTTCAGTTAATGCGGAACAAAAGCTAAAGGCACTCTCGCCAATGCTGGTTACGGTGCTTGGAATGGTAACGTTTTTCAGGTTCTTACAGGACATAAAGACAGCATTTCCAATGGAAGTAATGCCCTCCGTAATTTTAGCGGATTGAATTTTTTCACGATAGTTCAGCCATTTAGGGAGAATTACGCCTACGCTCATATCCACATCCGCAATGTTTCCGGTTCCGGAGAAGGTCAAAACTCCGTCGTTATCCAGTGTCCATGTGATGTTGTCGCCCCATGTGCCGGAATCGACAGCCGCCCCTGCGCTTACCGTCAGCAGAACCGCCAGCGAAAAGCACAGGAAAATCATAGGTAACAGTCGTTTCTTCATAACAACTCCTTTCGTGTCGAAAGTGAACGCGTCCGACAGCCGGGGGCATGGAACGACGGACAAGGCCGCCGTCCCGCCTTTCCGGTCTGCCGGAAACACAACAGCGGCGTTGAGTTTCTGCACTCAACGCCGCCTCTTATACATAGGCATACCACGAACACCCTATTTTTCCCCGCAATCCGTCCTTGATAAAAAATCGGGCGTACGGGTATAATAAGGCTTGCGCGGTGCGATTTATCATATAAATATAACAAATCGCTGTTGTTGAGTGGGTCGACACTCGACGCAAGGCCGTTTGGGTCCGCGAAACCCGTGCGGCCTGCCGCCTGATTGTGTTTCCATTGACAATATACCACATCCGTAGACAGAATGCAAGCGTTTTTTTGAAAAAATTTCCGCGCCGCCCTTTCCCGTACGTGGGAGAGGGTGGCGCGTCGCGCCGGGCGGGGCGTTCCCGGAAAACCCCGGCAATTTCTGTGAAATGTCACGGTTCCCTGTTGGAAGTTCCGCGCCGCATCACTCGACTTTCCGGTGATAGTTGCCGTAAATCTGCACGCCCTTCTGCACTGTTATGAACGCGTGGGGGTCGATGTTGTGTACCGCGTGAAGCAGTTCCTCAATTTCGTACTTGGACAGGCTGACACACAGGACATGTATGGGACTGCCGGTATAGGCTCCGGTTCCCTCCCAGTAGGTCACGCCACGGTGTAACTTTTCCATGATGAACGCGCCTAACTGTTTTTCGTCCTCTTTGGTGAAAATCAGCGCCTGCATGGTGACATTCTGCTGATGTACGCGGTCAAGAACCATGTTCGACGTGAAATTGTAAATCACGGAATAAATGGCGACCTCCGGCACGAACAGCAACAGACAAATGCCGTACAGAATGGCGTTGAAGCCGATGGAGAACCGCCCCACGGTAAATGTACTGCCGCGTTTGCTGAGAATCAGTCCGACGATATCCAGTCCGCCGGTACTGCCGCCGCAGGTCAGCACGAGTCCCGCGCCGATACCGTTGAGAATGCCGCCCAGCAGACACCCCGTCAGATATTCGTCGACAAGGGGCTTGTCGAGTACGGGGAGGGCGCTGTAGATAATCGTGTAACTCGCCACGCAAACCATAGTACGGAACGTCAGCGGGCGTCCCAGATGGCGGAGCGAAAGCATGAAAATCGGGATGTTGAACAGGAAATAGAGGATACCGGCAATGTCAGTCGAGCCGAACGACAAGCCCGCGAAGTCCTGTAAAAGCGTCCGGAAGAACTGACAGTAGCCCATGAGGCCGCCCGTGTAGAGGTGCAGCGGGACGATAAACAGATTTTGCGCCAGACACATGATGAGCGTGCCGATAACAGCCGTCAGCAGACGGAACCATTTATTATGCAGGGAGTTGTAAAGCAAGGCAATTCCTCCTTCATTGTGGAGCGTGTCCGGGTTCGGAGACGCAATGCCCTGATTATACGTCTTTTCGCGGAAAAGGCAAGCGAAACTTTCCGCCGCCCCGACATGGTGTGGAGTTTCCCGGAATGGGGCAAATATTCGCTTAATCGCCCACCAAGTCGGGGAAGTCCTTCCGGCCTACCTGTACAATCTGCATATTGAGCATGCGGAGACGTTCCAGCACTTCCGGGGGGGCTTTCTCGTCCGTGATGATACAGCCCGCCGTTTCCAGTGAGAAACTCGCGTATGTCCCGGCCTTGCCGACTTTGGTATGGTCGACTAAAATATAATAGCGTTCGGCGTGTCCAATCATGGTTTCGTTGACGCCCAGTTCGGTGGGGATATCGCAGAGAATCTCCCCGTTGGGCGAAATGCCCGAACAGCCGAGAAAGGCCTTGTCGGCGCGCATGGTCAGCAGATTTCTCATGGTACAGTCGCCGGTCATGATGTGTCCGGCGCTCCGCAGACTGCCGCCGGAGAGCGTCACGTCGACGCCCGGCGGGAACGTCCGCCCGACCGCCAAGCCGTTATTGGTGAATACGTACACCGGCGAGGCCTCCACGTAGTCCAGCACATCCAAGGCCGTCGTGCTTCCGTTGATGAATACGCGGTCGCCGGGTTCGATGAGCGTGGCGGCGTAGCGGCTGACAAGATTCCGGTACAGCGACACGGCGTCGGACGCCGTGCGGAAACCGACACTTGCCCCGCCGTGGAAACGGCCTAATTTCCCGGCGTCCTCCAGTGTACGCAAGTCGCGGCGAATGGTCATCAGCGACACGCCGAATTTGCTTGCGAGTTCCTCCACCGTGATTTTCTGGCGCTCCCGGACAACCGATAAAATGCTTGCGCGTCTGGCCTCCACCGTCTGACGGTTCTGTTTCATGGGGTGCCGCCCTCCTTCCGGCGTAGAAAGTCCGGCAGTGCGGAAATGTCGGCGATACGCTCAACGCCGTCGGGCGCGGACTTCGTGGACAGCCACACCGCCGACATACCCGCGTCCAACGCGCCGCGTACGTCGTGCGTGAGACTGTCGCCGACAAACAGACATTCCCCGGCGGGACAGCCGGCCTTTTCGGCGCAGACCTCAAACAGTTTCCGCTCCGGCTTCTCGACCCCGACTTCCTCACTGGACACCAGAAAGTCTATCAAATCCAGCAGGCCTAACGTTTGCAGTTTGCGGAACTGGTAATCGGCGGTCATATTGGTGCCGATACCGATAATGTACGCGCCGCGCAGAGATTCCAGCGTCTCGCGGACGCCCGGCACCGGCTGACACGCGTTCAAAAACGCGTCCCAGTACACGTCGGACATGTCCGGCGCGTACAGAACCGGTTTTTTGAGCCGCTCCAAAATCATCTGAAAGCGTATCATGCGGTTATGAATCGCGGCGTACTGTCCCCCGGCACGGCTGATTTGTTCGTCCATGACTTCACGGTACACGGTACGGAACTCCGCTTCCGGCAAGTCGAGCGTTTTCCCGGCGAAGGCGCACAACGCCCTGAATGCGGTAGCGTGTGCCGCGTCGTAGTCGTAAAGTGTGTTGTCCAAGTCAAAGATTACGGCTCGCAGTTTCATAGTGTTGTCCCGCCCCTCCGGTGAAGTTAGGCTCTTATCGTACCATGTCCGGGGACGGATTGCAAGAAACATTTTACAGACAACGCGTGTCAAGTTTTTCTCCGGGACTTTTCGGGTTACGCCCGCCCCGGCTGGCTGACGTTGAGCCGCTCTTTCAAAGCGTCCTGTAGAATCTGTGAAAAGTTCATATTCCGTTCCAGCGCGGCGGCGTTGAGCCACGCGGGAAGGGACACCGTGCGGTTTACTGATTTTGTCACGTTTGCCATTCGGATGGAAGGCATATACACGTCCACGAGCGCGGCGCGTTCATTGTCTTTTACGGTCAGTTGGTTTAACGGCGTGGGAACGGGGATTTCTTCGCCGTCCTCCTCCATGCCCAACAAGGTAATGCCGAGCAGTTCGCGGGCGGACAAAAGCGCGTCTTCATCGTTTACGCCGCTGGTGGCGCAGTCCAAGTCCGGGAAAACGACGGCGATTTCCTGTCCCGGCTCATAGATGAACATAGCGGGAAAAATATACCGTTCAGGTCGTTTCATACGGGAAAACCTCCTAAAAATCGGTTTGTCAGGGAGGGGAGCCGGGGCTTACCGGAATTTCAGCCCCGACTGCTTTTCGATTTTATTCAGCGTTGGGCGGGGGATGTCCTTACAAGGATGTTTGACGGTGACGCGCCCTTTTTTTGTGGGGTGCTTGAACTGGTGATGGCTTCCCACAACATTGACCTCATACCACCCGTCCGCTTCCAACAGCCGGATAACCTCCCTTGAAGAATAGCTTTTCATTCGCTGTCCCCTCCTGACTATGACATTGTAACACATATAATAATATTTGTCAACGAGGACAACAAATCGTTTTTCAGTGTCAAAAAGCCCTCCCCCGGAGATTCGGGGGAGGGTATTTTGTATCAGTGACCGCCCTGTCCGTAATAGGCATTGGGGCCGTGCTTGCGCATGAAGTGCTTTTCCAAAATGCACTGCGGCGCGGGGGCAACTTTCGGGTTGATGGTCTCCGTGAACAGGGACATTTTCGCCACTTCTTCGAGTACCACGGAGTGATACACGGCTTGCGCGGCGTTCTTGCCCCACGTAAACGGGCCGTGGTTGCGGCAGACAACCGCCGGGACATAGACCGGATTAATATTCCGCGTCTTGAACGTCTCAACGATAACGTTTCCAGTGTTGGCCTCGTAATCTTCCTCGATTTCCTCCGGGGTCAGATTGCGGGCGCACGGCACGGGGCCGTAGAAGTAATCGGCGTGGGTGGTGCCGTAGGCGGGAATATCGCGTCCGGCCTGCGCCCAAGCGACGGCGTACGGACTGTGTGTGTGGACAATGCCGCCGATTTCCGGGAACGCCTTGTACAAAATCAGGTGCGTTTTGGTGTCGGACGACGGATTCAGCGTACCCTCGACGCGGTTGCCGTCCAAGTCCATGACGACCAAATCTTCCGGCTTGAGTTCGTCGTACTCGACGCCGGACGGCTTGATAACGAACAGTCCCTTTTCGCGGTCAATGCCGCTGACGTTGCCCCATGTGTAGGTCACGAGATTGCGCCGGGGCAGTTCCATATTGGCCTCGTAGACTTCCTGTTTCAGTTTTTCGAGCATGGTAAAGCCTCCCTTATTCCGTGACAATGTACATAGCCGCCTCGTCAATCTCGCGGTTGGTGGCTACTAACACGTCCTTGCCGTCCCTG
>JAFSRZ010000035.1 GCA_017445875.1 Oscillospiraceae bacterium
CCCCCACCCGGCGCTGACGCGCCACCCTCCCCCAAAGGGGGAGGGCAAGAGGCGGCGGTGCGTCAGTACGGCCAGTCCCATTGCACGACGCCGCCTGATATCGCCGTTTTCAACTCCGTGACGGTGCCGCGCCGCGAACTCTCCAGCGCGCATAACCAAGTATCCCGCGACAGCGGCGGGAGTTCTACGGCGCGGTCGAACGCCGCCGGGTTTGTAATCCGCGTCCGCACCGCCCGGTAAATCTTCGACGCCCGACATGTCGTGATTCCATAGCCGCCGTTCGGATTTGTCCCGGAACCGTTCGACGACCAGTACGTGATAATGTCGTCCCGCTTGCCGTTGAGCGTCGACTTCGTGCGGTTCAGGAAAATGACCATGTGTCCGGTTTCGGCGGCGGTCTCGTCCGCGCCGATGTGGCGATTCCAGAAAAACTTCACAAAGTCGCCCTTGCGGACACCCTCCCAGCGTTCCCAGTACGCGGCGGTCGTCTTGTACTCGTCACGACTGCCAATATAAAGATTTGTCCCGGCTCCCAGACGCGCCACCAGTACCGCGAATCCGGGGCCGTTGGCGTTGGCGCGTCCCCAACAGCCTTCGCCGTCTGTCTGCACGGGCCACGCCGTCCCCTCGACGGTGTACGGCTTCAGATTCCGCCACGCCGCCGGGGAAATGACACGATTCTTGTCCCAGTCCGACAGCGCCTTCAACAGCGCCATGTAACACGCCTCCGAACAGAACGACGGACGCAATACCGACAAGTCCCATACCGGATAGCCGTCTTGCAACGATAACGCCTGTTCCATGCCGTCCCACGCCGTGCGGACAAAAAGCGGGTTGTACTCTTTCTTGGTATAGTAGCCGCCGCCGTCCACGAACTGGTTGATATTCTGCACTAAGATAGTCCGAAACTCGGCTTCCGGGTCGGCGGCACGCGCCGGAACCGGAATCCCCGACAGCGCGAACAGCAACGCCAGTAACAGTACGCTTACGCGCCGGAAAAAGTTCATGTCTCCGCCTCCCTGCTTATAAAATGCCCAGAAATTTTCGTTTGCCGCCGGATGTCTCGTTGAGCCAGTTCAGGACGGCTTTCCGGATTTGCGCGTCTCCGCGATACTTCACGTAGGCCTGCGCGTAGTCCCGCACCGCCGGACTGTACATCATGGAACTGTCCCGGACAGCCCCGGCGGCGTCCACGCGCAAAATTGCCGCGTCGGGCTTCTTCTCGAAAATTGCGAAACAGTTGTAGACCTCGCAGAAACTCAAGGCCTCCATGCCCAGCGTAATCCACAAGTCCAGCGGCACCGGCTTCTGTGCGTCGCACGTGAAACAGGCGTCGCGCACGAGCGGATACGCCGCGATTCGCGCCTTGCGGTCGCCGCCGTCCTTGCACTTCCAGATGAAACGCGGATAACATTCCAAAAGTTTCCACTGGTCGAAGGGTTGTACCGCCTCGTAAAGTTCCTGAATCGCCGGAAGCGTGCCTTTTTCCTCGGAAAGCGTCGCCAGATTCATCCAGCCGCGATAATCGTCGGGCAATGTCCCGGCGTAACGGCGGTCGAGTTCTTCATAGAGCTGTCCCGTGATACGCAGTTTGTTTTCACTGGTGTAATATTCGGGGGTGTCCAGTGTTTGAAAGAATTGGCTGACCTGCTTCAAGAACGCCTTTTCCCGTCCGGGGCGGAAACTGTCCGCCATGCGGATAAGTGTCGGGAACATGTGGCGCTGACCATCGTCGAAAGCCTCGTATTCCGGGAGGGCGCGGAACGAGAAGTATTTCCAATTGCCGTCGATGGTGTCCCAGTAATATTTGCGGGCGTCCTGTTTGAGCGTGTCGAACTCGCGGGGGTTCAGGCGCGACATGAGTTCGTCGTACATGCGCAAGGCCGTGACGGCGCGTCCGTTCTGTCCGCCGGGGACAGCCTCGCGGCGGTAGAGTTCCCGGACTTCCTCCGCGATTCGTTCCGACAAGTCCGCCGCGTCCATGCGCTGACATATCGAGCACAAGTCCGCGAATGTCCGCCAGCGTACGGCGGCGGCCTTTGTTTTCGTACGCGCCAACTCCTCGTGACAGTAGGCGCGTATCACGGACTGCGGGTTCAGTTTCCCCGACACTTTCCGGTCTGCCATCAGCAGAAAATAAATGTCCCGGCTTTGTTGCGACTGGTGTTCTATATGCTTGCGGAAAATGCCCTCGGCTATCGGGACATTCTGCGACTTTTCCAGCAACTGTCCCAGCCATTCTATGATAGCTTCCCGGCGCTCCCCGGACATATTCCGCCAGTCACGCTCCACGGCGTCCCAGTCCGTGAACGGCAACAGCGTTTCGGACACCTGCGGCGGTTCCGCTTCCGGGTCAGTCCAGACCGGCAACGGGTCGGACAACTCCACGTTGTCCTTTTCCCCCCTCTGTCTTTCCCCCAGAGGGGGGCGACTGTCCCACGCGGTTTCCGTCACGGACACGCCCTCCCCCGGCGCGGGGGAGGGTGGCGCGTCAGCGCCGGGTGGGGGCAATTCTGTCAGAGGTGTTGTCCCCCGCTGTCTTTCCCCCAACGGGGGACGACTGTCCGCTTGTTCCGCTTCCGGCTCCAATTCCGGGATACCCTGACGGCGGCGGTACTCGTTCTCCCAGCGCAATAAATTTCCGCGCAGTGATTCCGTCAGCGTGTCGGACTGTATCCGCTTTTGCGCGGCGTTCAGGACTTCCTTTAGTCCCATGCTGTACAGACCACTCTCCGCCGCGTCGCTCAACAGTGACACCAGTTCTTTCCGCTCCAAGCGCTCCACGTTCGGGTGCTCCGTAAACCGGAACGTCTCCGGGTTCCAATAGCACTGAAAGACAAGTTTCCGTATGGCCTCGCTGACGGCTTCCGTATCGCCTAACGCTTTGGCGTAGCGGTCAAGCCCCGCGAAAAAGTCCGGGAATCGTTCGGGGTCAAGTCGCAAGGCCGCATAGGGCAAATATCCGCAACGTTCCAGACGCGCCATCCGGCGGCGTTCGACGTTCCGCGCTCCGGTGTCCAGCACTAAATACGCGCCGTCCCCGGCAAGCCGCGTCACGTCCTCCGTCGTGAAAATTAAATCTTTCGGCGTGTTGTCAATGTCCGACCAGTTCGACACCCGAAGCGTACGCCGCATCCAGTGCGGCAGTCCGTACACGATACAGCATAACAGTTTCCGAAGCAAGGCGTCTTTGGCGTCGGCGTCCATGTCCGGCGTGCCGTACTGAATATAGAGCGGCGGCGGCTGACGCCCGCTTTCGCGTTTGGCGTCCATGTGCGCGTAGACACACTGCAAGAGCGTCTTGTAGAGTTCGCGCCGCACCGAAAGCCCGGTACTGTCCAGCGCCCGCGCAAAGTCGAATGTCTCCCCGCGTGGCGGCTCCGCAAGCCGCCCGTCTTTCAGGCGTGACAGCGCTTCCCGTGCCAGTTCCGCCGACTCCGCCTCCGGGTCGACGACTGTCCCCGCCTCCTGCGTGAAGGCGGACTTGTCCAGCCCGAACAGGACTTCCGGGTGTTCCAGACAGCCCCCGTCCACCGGGAAAATGTAAGCGTGGGAAAACAGATTGTTTCCGCGCCCCATGTGGTCACGCATGCCGTAGCGCGTACGGATGACGTAGGCATAGTTCCCATGACAGATAATCTCGTATAAGCGCAATGTCTTTCCGAACTCGTCGGTAGCGCGGTCGGATGTGTCGGCGCGCTGGAAGTGTTCGCAGTCGCGGAGTGCTTCCGGGGGAATGTCGCGTGAAAACGCCGTGGCCGTCCAGCCGCCGACTTTGTACGGCCCGTCATATCGAAGTAAGTTTGTGTAACAGCACTGGTATACTTGCATAACAACGCCCTCCGGTATGCCGTCACGCCCGTTCGGCTTCCAGTCTGAATCGTTCCTCGTCGAGTTCGGCGCGTTCCTCGTCCTCCGTCCACGCGTCCGCCCAGCGGTTTCCGCACTGGTTGCAAGCCCGGTTGACATAGGTTCGTGTCAGACGCAGAAACCCCGAACGGATTTCGCGTTCCTCCAACGGTAAAATATAGTTGTCCGTACTGCCGCACTCCGGACAGTTCACCCGTTTGTAGGGATAGTCAATCTTTTCGTTGGCGTCGATGTAGCCGAAGCAGTGGAACAGCCACAGTAACGGCTCCTCAATCCGGCGCGTCGTGAAGTGGTCGCCCTCGTGTACGGGTAATCCGGTGTCCTTGTCCACGTCACAGCCCAGCGCCGTGAACGCGAAACAGGCGTAATTTTTGAAATTGCCGTCCATCAGTAACGATAAAGATTCGTCGTGGGTCTGGAAGAACGTATAGAGGCCGTCCAAAATCGGATTGTAGGCTTTCGCGTTGAACATCGCTTCATAGTAGCCGCGATTGTCCCGGATACCCTCGACTTCCTCGCTCAACCGCCGCCGCAAGTCCTCCGGGAACAGGTTCATTAATTCGTCCATCTTGGACACGCACACCGCTACCGGCTTCCGACACTTCCGGCGCGTGTCGCCGTCCGTGACAATGTTGTGAATGTTCCGTAAAGCCTGTGTCGGCTTGTAACGAAGCTCCCGCCCGGCTTTCGCCCCCACATAAGACGGGAATTGTGCCGGGTCAATTAACAGCATGATTCCGTCGGCGTGCCGGATGAACGGCGCGAACTGTAACGCGTCCCGTGCCCGGCGCGGGTCCTCGAATACTTCCCCGGTCACGTCGTAGATAACCAGCGTCTCCACGCGCTTTTCGTTGCCGCCCACAGAGCGCGACAAATCAAAAAATAACGGCTGATGTAGATAGACTGTTGTCGAACCCGGCAGGGGCTTTCCGTACGCTACTTCGTTGTCGTACAGAAATTGTGTGACGCTTGGGGAGTCGAACGCGTTCAGGTGTACTTTCGCCATGTACTTGTCCATGCTCTCGAACAGCTTGCAGAGATAGACTGTCTTGCCGGAACCCGTGATTCCAATCACCGCCAGACGCCGTACCGGATTCTTGCCATAATTCGGCGGTAACGGGTTGTGGCAGTGCGGACACACCCGCCGGTCACACTCTAACGCGTCCTCCTTCAACTGGATTTTCGACACCATCCCGTCCACGTCCCGGATGAGATAGCCGCCGTCCGGCTGCTGCTGTAGATAACTCTGATGAACCTTATTAAACGGGTCGAGTACGCGCCGCCGCCACGGTTCGCGGTCGTGTTCGGTATCGGTCTCGGTAGTGCGGCCTCCCGCGAATTTCTCCCAGAAACGTTGATATACCGGGTCGTCCGACAACTCAAAAAATGTGTCGGGTGCCGGGGCGGTTGTACGCGCCGCCTCCTGTACGTTGCGGATGTCCCGGAGACGTTCCGACAGTTTTGTGATACGCGTCTTTAGCGGACAGTCCGGGAAACGGTTCTCGAAGTCGCGCCAGTTGTCGTACTCCTCCACCGGGTAGAGGTCGTCGCGGGTGATGTCCGCGCCGCGTTCGAGCAGGCCGCACAGCGTCCCGCGCACGTACGCCAGTAAGTCCCGTTCGTCGTCGGAACCGGCGGGGGTGTCGGGCGGTAACAGGGTGTCGACAATCGTCTGCACTCCGCTGACCGCCGGGGACGCCGGACGCGCTGACGTGACTTTCTCCGAACGGAACAATACTTCATCGTCCCGCATGGTTCGGAAACAGTAGGGACAGGTAAACTCATAAGCCATACGGCAACCGCTCCTTTCGACGCGTCAGCAAAGCCGGATACCCGCGTTACGCGGAATCAGTACGGGCTTTCTGTCCGTGCGTACGTAAAATTCCCCGCGCTCCATCATCTGTCTTGTGACCGGTATCCGCCAGCGGTTCCCGACACTGTATTCCAAGTCGCCGTCGCGGTAGTTCTCCGGGCAGGCGTCGGGGAAATGTACCCTGAAAAATTCGGTGGGCGTTTCCCGGCGAAAGAGCCAGTACACCCCACGCGCCCGCCACGGCGTGACCTCGGCGCGGATGTTCATAGGCACGTCACAGCGCGGCGACGACATGGAATCGCGTCCGCCCGCCACGTACACCCGGCAAACATCGTCCGCCGTCACGCACGGGAACACCGTGTACGTACACGCCTCGCCATTGGCGCGGCAACCCTGATTCCGGGCTTTCTCCTCCGCGCCGACGTAGCGCACCGAAATTGTGTGGTTCAGCGTGTGGAAGCGTCCCTCCGGCGGACGCGCCCCGCAGACACGTTCCAGCAGTTCGCGCAAGGTCTCGGCGTTCCGCGCCGGGTCGACGCCGTACGGCGTCTGTACAAGCAAGCTGTCCTGACCGGGTAACGCCGTCCATGAAAGCCGGTTCGACTGCGCGTCCAGCGTCAGCGACGCCGCGTAATGTTCCCGGTCGGCGTCGTAACATTCATACGTCATGCTTTCGCCCCTTCCGAAGCGTTGTAGTTATGATTCCGCCCCTTCCGAAGCGTTGTAACAAGTCATGGTTCCGCTCCCTCCCCGCTCCAGAGGTGGAAGCGTTGCAACCGGAAGATGTTCAGGGATTCCGCCGCGCTCCCGCGCCCCGTCTGATAGAAACGCGTCTTTCCCGTGTCGGGCAGACTGTCACGCAATGTCTGATAGAGCGTGTCGGGGGCGTGTTCGTCGATATTCAGCAGGACAAACGAAAGAAACGGCGTGTCAAGGGAGAAGCCTGTACAGAAGTACACCGGCGCGCCGGTCAAGGTGTCGCGGGTCTGCTCAATCTGAATCGCGCCGACATCCTCGAACGTCGCCGCGAATACGCCGCGAAGTGTGCGATTCTCGAAAATACTGTCCATGACGCCCCGGAAAAAGTCAGTCATGCCCTCCACGTCGGGAATTGTCTGGAACTTCTCCCGCAATTCGGCCTGACGGCTGTCGAAGAACGCCCGCAGATTCCGGGCGTAATACTGAATGAACGCTTCACTGTCGCCATGCGCCGCAGGAATCCGGGAACGCGTCCTCATGAGTTCGCCCCAAGCGCGCAGAAACGCGGTGGCGCGTGTCCCGGCGTCGCGGACTTCCTCTAAAAGTTGCGTCCTGATTTCGGCGTCCGACGACAACAGATATTTCAGGCGCTGTCCGGCGGTCTCCCTCACGGACGTGTCCGCCGACATGTGGCTGACGGGTTCCGCGAGTTCGCGGACGCGTTCCGGGTGGTCGGCGAGTTCGACTAACTCCTTTGCGTGGAAGTTGCGCCGCAGTTCGTCGGCGTACGCCCGACGCCAGTTCCGAATATCGCTGACGCGGTCGCGCATGCCGTCGCGGGCGTCGTCGACGGCCTTTTCCAGATAGCAGTTCCACGCCCCGAAGGTCAAGGCGTCAATCCGCGCCGACGATGTTTCGGCACACAACGCCTCACTTTCGGCGATATCCGGCACCGCCAGCGGAAACGCCCGCAACAGTTCGCGGAGTTCGTCGCCGTCCGGCACGAAGCGCGGTAAGTTCCGCTCTATTTCGTCGTCCAGCACAACGAAAGTCCCGTCCGGCGACAGTCCAAGCCGTTCCCGTGTACGCTCCCGGTCGCGCCCGAACATGTCCCCGACGCCGGACGGCGCGAAGCCGTTCAACTCGTCGAGCAAGTGGTCAACACAAATCCGGCTGATGTCGTCCACGGGCTTTTCGGCGCGGGCGTAGCCCGCCGCCATGACCGCGCCGGGGCGGAAAAGTTCCTGTACGATTTGCGCGTCCTGATTGTTCGAGACCGCAATCAACGCCGTGACCAGCCGCCGGCACAAAGTCCCGTCACGGTCAATCAGGGAATCACTCCGGCGGTTGCTGACTAACATCAGTGACGGCATATCCGGGCGGGTGTCGAGACATTCCCCAAGCCGGACGCGGATTTGTTCGGCCTGTTCGCGGGCGGCTCTGCCGTCCTCCCGGAACAGTACCGAAAGCATAGTCAAAACAGGTGTCACGTTGTCGATGGAACCCCGGAACGTGTCGAGGGCGTCCAGCCAGAACGAAAGCTCGTCGGGACTTTGAAACTCCGCGGTGTCCAGAAGCGCGTACAACAGAATGCGGTTGGCACGTTCAAAATGTGTCCCGACGCGGAACAGTTCCGCCGTCATGTTGCCGAGTTCCGCCGCCGTCAGCGGTACCGACTTCCCGGTGTCGGGCAACGTGGGCGCTACCGACTCCCCGGTGTCGGGGAGTGTCGGCGGAAGGTCGCCGGTATGGCGTCCGGGGTTCGTGAAGCGTACGCCGTCGGGGGTACGTTCCGTGTCGACAAAGGCAATGTCGTCGCAGTACGGCGGCCACAGTTGCCGTAAGCCGTACTGGATGACATGATTTAACAGCCGTGTGTGTCCGCCTAACGTCAGAATCATCATGGGATAACAGGGGCTTGTGTGCGGGCCGTTCACCGCCGACTGACTGTCGGCGCGGCGGAGACGTTCCGAAAATTGTCTGGTCAGTTCCTGTACGGTCATAGTATCACCTTGAACATGGTTAAAGTTCGTTATCCAAACAGAACATTCGGAAACGCTGGAAGAAGTCCTTTAAGAACGCTTGAATTTCCGCGCCGTTGTCCCAGTTCCCGGCAAGCTCCATGAGAATCGACTGCCGGTTCTGCGGCAACGCCTCTTTGAGTGCCATTCCGGCGGCGCGGAGTTCGGGCGCGTTCTCGCGGTAACGCCTCTGGTACTCCCGCCGGATACGCGCTTGTGCCTCCGCGCTGAGTTTGCGGTAGTTCAAAAATGCCTGATACGGCGGAATCCTCGCGTATGGATACTCCCCGCTGAAATCGCACAGTGTCACCGGCATACCGTCATTGTCGTATGTGACGGAACGCCCGTTCATCTCCAAGACGCCCGTGAACAGCGCTTCGCAATAGTCATTCATAATCCGCTTGTGGGCTTCGGCCTCCCGCGCCTGAAGCTCGTTGAGACGCTTCATTTCGGCGTCCTTCTGGTCGGCGGCGACAAGTACCGCTTCGGCCTGTTCGAGTGTGTCCAGCGTCGCGGCGATTGGCGCGTGATACGCCGGGGATGACACAAAATGGTCTTCCTGTACGCGGAGAATAATTTCCTCTTCGCTCCGGTCGCCGTCCTGCGGGAGACCGTCACCAGTCAGACGCAACGGACGCCGTAAATGTTCCCGGACACTCTCCGCCGCCGCGTACAACGCGGGCATGGCGTCGGGCGTGTGCGTCTGGTCGACAAGTGTCCGGCACGCGTCGGACGCCTCGCGCAAGCCGTCCACGTCCGGCACTTTATAGAAGTTGCTGTCGTTGTCCAGCAGATTCCGGGCGCGTGTACGCTTCCAGAGGGCGCGGGCGGACAAAATCGGCTTTTGCAGGTCGGGCGGCAAGTCGGAACAAGTTTCTGTCAGTACGCTTTGCGGCATAATCGACGGCAAATTCCGCCAGTCGTTGAAGCGCATGCCCGGCACGGGCTTTCCCTCGTAGGAGTGCCGCCCCACCGAACGCGACGAGTAAAACATCTGTTCGTAGTTCTGACAGTTGTTGTACGCGCTCAACGGCAGTCCGCAAGCACTCGACATGACGAAAATCCGGTCTGTCAGGGCGCTTGTTTTCAGCCCCCACAGGGAATCTTCCGCGTTACGTTTCCGCGCCGCCGCCGCAATCGGGGCGGACTCCGCCGGGTACGACAGGAACGCCAGTTTGGAAGTCCCGCTCTCCTGCCAGATGGAATTATTGAAGTAGAACAGAGGCCGCGCCTTGTCTGTCAAGGGGCGAATCCAGTCATTGTAGATACAGTGCGACAGCGCGTCGTCATCGAGCCGCGAACCCTCCCGCGCCTCGTACTTGTCGCGGAGAAAGTTCGTAATCGTGCGGTTGGCGAAGTCCTGAAAGGCCGTGTTCAGGAAAAAGTCGGTGACAAGTCGCGTAATGCGTCCCTCGTCCTCTTGCAGCCACTCCTCCCCGCGCCGTAACATCAGCGTCATGAGGGCGTCGAACATGTTCGCGGCGTCGAGACGCCCGATTTCGGCGTCAAGCGCCGGACGGAGTTCCGCCACACTCATCATGGGCGTGGCGAAGCCTTCCAAATTCTGGTGTATCGCGTGCGACGCTAACGCTTGTTTGTTGTCCTCGAAAGTGTCGGTCAGATTCTGCGTCACCCGGCTTAAACGAATATAATAATTACTCGACGCGTCCATGACCTGTTCCCGGAAGTCGTGCAGAATCCGTTTCATGTGCTGACACGTCACAAGCTCTAACTCGTGCTGTTCGTGGGCGCTCAAATAGTATTCGTAGGCCTCGAACCGCGTCCGGTTGCCGAACAGGCCACGCGAACGGCTTTCAAAGTTCAGACGTGCGTTGTCGTAGTCCTGTTGACAGCCCGGTGTGCGTTGCGACGCCTCCTCAAAGTGTTCGTCGTTGCGGCGAATCCAATCATCAATCAGCGTGATGAGGTTGTGCTTCTCCGCCGTCGACACAATCCCGTAGGCGTACACCGGCCCCCGCTTCACGTCCCGGATGACCGGTTCCAGCGCGTTTCGGACGCGCTGTATCAGGGAATCGGGGCTTGTTTCGTCCGCCATACGTTTCGCGTTGGCCTGTAGACGCGCCTTTTTCGCGGCGGTCTGTCTCGCGTAATGCTCCAACAAGTCGCGGTTGCCGTAGTCCCGGACAAACTTCCAGTCGTCGGCGTAGGGCGAATACTCCTCCGGGGCGGCGTCCTTCTGGACTTCCCGGAAAAGCGCGTTGTAGACTTCCTCCGCGGTCTCCGCGCCCGGTGCCAGCGCGTGAAACGATAACGCCTCCACCTCGGACTGTTCCGGCCTGTTCCTCCGAATGCCCGCGAACTTGTGGAACAGTTCCGAAGCCAAATACGTGTTAATCTCGCGTAGCGGCACACTCGCGCACGCCGCGCCAATAATACAGTAGTCCATACAAGCGCCGGTCAACTTCTTCTGGTTGGCCTCGCCAATCATCGACTGAAAGTTTGACAAGTGCTGTTGCAAATCAAAGGTGGCGTTGGAATCCGTCAGAAAGTCCATGAGATATTCCGCCGTCACATTCATGGCGTAGTCGTAGGCTTGGGCAATGGAGTTGTTGTCTTGGTCAGTGGCACAGATTAAATGACACATGTCCACGGGCGCGGCGTTCCACGGCACCGGCGGGCGGTTCGCCTGATACATTTGGGAAAAGCCCCCGCCGTTGAATTGCAAGTTCATACAGTAGTCTAACTCCTGCATGGACGCGTAGCCGTTTTTACAGATGTAGTCGCGGACACTCGAATTAGCGCGGGGGACAGGCCACAAGTTGACATCCGGCAAAAAGAAGTAGCCGAATATCGTGACCGCCCCTAAGCGGTCGGCGATAGACCGTATCAGATAGCACACGTCCAGAAAACACCCCGAACCCGTGCCGCCGCTCAACCCCGAAAATACGTGAATGTTCACACGCGGATTGCTCAGGCCGATTTTGGCCTTTTCGATTTCCTGTTCCAGTTTGCCGATAAAGTTCCCGGCGCGGTCGATAAACATGAAGCGTCCCACTTGCCGGATACCGCCCGCGCCCGCGTCGGTCAGGTCGGGGAGGCGGATTGTCTCGTATTCGAGCCACGATAATTCTTTCCGGTGTCGCAAGGCCTGTTTATTCTGGAAAGCGCGTTGCAACTGGTTGTTGGCAATCGAGAAAAATTCGCTGTCGGACAGCGGCATAACCTGTTCGGCGGAAGTGCTGTTGTCCGGACGCTTATTCGGGTCCTGCCGCAACGCGCCGCGTCGGCTGGCCTCGGCGCTGTCGACGCCTAAGAAACGGATATGGGAGTAAGTCGGCACCGCCGCGCCCGGAATATCGGGCTTGAGGCGGTCGTAGACCTGCGTTTTGATGGTGCGGATACAGTGGACGCCCGTACCGCCTAAGCCGATAAGTATACTGGCGGTATTGCGCGCTTGGTCTGCCTGCTGTCCGGCGGAGATAATGCCCCCGCCGGTACTCAATAGCAGTCTGGCATAGCTTGACATGTTTGCCTCCTGACAGTGAAAGCGGAACCCGTCCGGCGTGGTTTGAGGCCCGGACGGGTGAAAGTAACATTTACGGCCTCGGCGGTTTGGGCGGTTTCGGGACTTTGCGCTTGGGCGGACGCGGCGGTTTCGGGGGTTTCGGCGGACGCGCCGCCCGGACTGGCGTCTTGCTCGTGAACTGTATCACGAGACGGTTTCCGGGGTGGTCGGGTGTCAGGACACTGACTTTCTGTCCGCTTCGGATAGTGACTTTCCGCGTGCCGCCCGCCGGGACTCCCGGTATCGACGCCCGGACAGGCTTATGAAGCCGTAAGACAATCGACGCCTTTCCGCCCGGATGAAAGACACACTTGCCCGGAATCAGGCCGAAAGCGCTTTCCAGATTTTCGACGCCGAAACGTGAGAGCGGATACAGTCCCTTTCGCGGAGACTGTACGAATGTCCGGGGCGACACCGTGCCGCCAATTTCGGTACTGATTTCGATGGTGCCGTGATAGGGCGCGTTCAGAAACGCGAATGTAGCCGCGAAAAACAACGCGGCGATGAAAAACAGGACAATCAAAACCGGAAGCAACGGGCTTGGACGCTCCACGGCGGAGACTTCCAGATACATTTCCGCGCTCTGTCCGGCGGCGTCGGTCACTGAGACAATGAAACTCGCCGACGGAACCGCGTACTGTCCGGCGGACAAAATCCCGTCCGACAGCGTGACGCCCGCGCCGTCCGGGGAACGCAGTAACGTGTAAGACAGCGTTTCGGGGTGTTCGTCTTTTACATACTTGCGCAAGTCAACCGAAAGCGCCTCCCCGCGATACAGTTTCACGGTCACGGGGTCTTTCAGAATTTGCGGGGGATTGTCCACGGGCGGCGACGCCGAAAACGTACGTGTCACCCAGTCCGACACAAATTGACAGGGTTCTATCGGGAACGACCGCACGTTTTGCGCGTCCTCGGCGACGGTCAGCTCTCCCGGCGCGGACACCCGTACCGCGAAACGGTACGCCCCCATTTCGGACGGTTCAAACTCTGTAGTAAAGGCGTCGCCGTCCGTGGAAAGTGTCATGGTCTGCCGATACGGTTCGGTCGTCGCGGCGGCGTCCGAAATCACCATGAGTTCCGCCTGAAATCCCTGATACTGTCCGGGGGTATCCGCCGTGACGCCGCCCGCCGCCAGCGTGGCGCGGACTTCGCACGGGTTCGCGTCCGACAGCGACATGTTCACCTGTAAATCGGCGTTGTAGAGTAAGCGCAACCGCACGGTGTCGCCCTGACGCCCTTCTAATCGTAACGTCCAGTTTCCGGGACGGTTCACAGGCACGTTTAACAGCGCGTCGCCGTCGCTTAACAGTTCGTCACGGGTCAATGTCAAGTTGTCGGGGCCTTGTAAGCGCACGTCGTCCAGTTCGGCGAACGTCCGCCCCACTAACATGATTTGTACGGAATCCAGTCCGAAACCCGGTATCACAAACGGGACTTCCAGCACACCGTCACGAAATGTCAGCGGGGCGTCGCCGGGTTCCGGCACGTATACCGTATCCGTGCCGACAGATTCCGTCAACAGCGCGAAAAGTTCCTCTGACAGATACTGATTCGAGTTCAATTCCCTGAAAAAACTCTCGTCGGACGCGATTTGCCGCATTTCCGACACGTCCGCCGCGCCGTTCATGTTCAGACAGAGTGTCAAAATCGGGATGTTCCGTTCTCTCGCGGCGCGGATTGCGTCGGCCTTCAAGGTCTCGGAACGTTCCAGCGCGGCGGCGTCGCGGCCTAAGTCCGTAAGTCCGTCGCTGACTAACAGTATCGCCGTCCGGGCGTCGGGATTGCCCCGCCCCGTCAGCCGGATGGCCTCCCATAACGCCGCGCCCGTGTTCGTGTACTGTCCCTTGGCCTTCGCCGACGCCGCCTCCAACGCCTCCCGGCTCAAATCCGACACTTCCAGCGGTTCCGGGTCGCGGGACGCGTCAATGTCGTTGGAGAAAATCACGCACCCCACTTCGTAGCGCTCATGACTGCCCGTGGCGGTGTCGCGGCGGAGATAGTCCAGAAACTCTTCAATGGCGTCGAACCGGAAGCCGTCGGGGTCGGTACCCGGCACGGGCTGTCCGGTGGCGCGGTCTGTGTAGCCGGACAGGGAGCGGCTCGCGTCCAGTACAAGTATCAATTTCCGTCCGGCGCGGGTGTCCTCCGCCGCCCCCGCGCACGTGTACAGTATCCACAGCAGGACACAGAACAAAATCATAATCCGCTTGCGCGTCCGCATGTTCACTCCCCCCGTCGTCAGGCGTGAAGCCGTAGCCGTAACAGTTTCGCGCCCTCGTCGTAGTTGTAAAGCTCCTCTACATCGTACCCCTCTTCCAGAAATTCATGCAACATGGTATTCAAATCGGGGTTGTCGTGGTCGGAGACAATATAAAGCGTGTCCGGCCAGTACATGCCGTACAGACTGTCGAAATAGGCGTGGTACACGTCGCCGCTCTTGCCCTCAATCCAGTCCATGTACGTGACACGCTTTTCGGTGTCCTTGGTGTAGCCGGGCGTCATGCGGACGTAGTACGCGAAGCCGCCGTTTGCCGCGTAGTAGACAAGTGTCGTCCCGTCGGGGCCTCCGGCGTCGTACCAGCGATAGACCGCCTCCCGGATGTCGTCTTTAATCCAGTTTTTCGACAAACGCGTGTCCCACGATATCACGCACGAACACACGACAAAGCACACCGCCGCGCCCAGTACAAACGCCGGGACACCGCGCTTTTCCAGAAATGTTTCCTCTCCGAGTACCCGCACACACTCCCAGAGCAGTACCACCGCGTACGGAATCCACAGTGACAGGAAGAACAGGTTGTAGCGGTTGCCGAAGCCGCCGTAGGACATATCCGCGTAGACCCCCGCCTTGACCGCGAAGTAGTACAAAAGCCAAGTCAGCGCGTTGGCGAACACGAACGCCCGCGCCGTACGCCGTCCCCAAATCAGCACCATCAGCGACAGCAACAGCACCAGTCCCAGCAGAAGCCGCGCCGACATCCCGGAGTAGTCCGGGACGAGATTCCAGCGGAATACTTTCAACAGGCTTTCGCAGGTGTCACGCAGAAAGCCGCCGTCGAAGGAAATCACGCTTCCGGCGAAACTCCCGCCGCGCTGCATGGGCAACTGTTTTTTCAGGAACAGAAACCACAGCGGCAGTCCGGCACAAATCAGCGCCACAACGTACCCCGCGCACAGTTCCAGTGTACGGCGTACGCTCCGCATGTGGAACAGCGCCACAAACGCCAGTGCCGCCACCGGGAACGCCGCGCCATATTGACTGTACACGGACACGACCGCCGCCAGCAGAAACAACACAATGTGTTTCCGGGACGGTTCCTCCAACAGCCGGAACCACGCGTAGACCGTCCAGAACAGGCTTGCAAGTAACAAACAGTATTCGGCGGCCTCCTGCCAGTAGAACGACATCCGGTACACGCACGCCGCGCCGCAGACTGTCACCGACGCAAGCCACGATTTCCCGGTATAGCGCCGGACAGTTTTGTGAAGCGCGACCATTCCGGCAAGTCCGGCGCACACGCCGAAAAAGCGGAACCACCATTCCGTGTCGCTGACACGTAACCAGAACCATAACAGGACATTGTACAACGGCGGTTGCAATGTGCTGATAATCCGCTCGTACATGTTGGCGGTCTGCGAGAACGGAAGCGGGCCTGTCAGGACTTTGGAGTACCAGTATTCTATAGCCTCGTCGAACCAGAGCGCCGACATGGTCAAGCGATGACACGAGACCAGAAAGAACAGCGCGAACGCCGCGCCCGTCAGCGGAATTTCCCATTGTTTTGACTGTTTCATGTGTGATAGTGTCTCCGTTTTCAAGTTTCAGGGTGTTTTCGGAAAATCAAAAGTCTGCTTGCCACATAGTTCAGCACGACCACAAGCACGTTGTCGAGTGCTTTTATGAGCATGTCGTTCCAGCCCAGAACGTCCACGAACAGGAACATACAGCCCACGTCCAACAGGCCGGTAGCCAGTCGGCACGAGAAGAACGACACAATTTCCCGCGTGATTTCGGACACCGTACGCGCCGAACTGTGAAACACCCAACGCCGGTTCGTGACGTACGCGAACAGTACCGCAAGCACCCACGCAATGACGGTTGACGCCGTGACGCCCAGTCCCAGCGGGTGCGCCGATACCCAGTACGCCGCGATATTGACCAGCGTCGTGCAGACGCCGAAAAACAGGTACGGTATCACATCCCGGAAGGGGGCGTAATAAATTCTGATTTTCTCCCAGTTCACGCGCTGTCACCCTTTCCGTCGCGCTTCATCTCCTTGCGGAACGCGTGGAAATCGCCTAACGCCTTCCAGCCGATTCCGATAATTTTCCGCACGTTCACGGAGTTGACACCCGCCTGTCGCGGGCGGAACGTGATTTTCCGGAAACGTATCTGCTCCCCGTAGTAGGCAAAGAATGTCGTCATCATGATATTAGGCAAGTTGTAATCGGGAGCCATGCGGGGCAGATATTTCGCCACGGTTTCAGTACGCATGAGCCGGAAGGGCGCGTTGGCGTCGGGAATCGTCACCCGGAAATACAGTCCCAGCAACAGACATACGACGCGTTCCACGAACGCCCGGATTTTCCCGTCTCCGCGCTTCTTGCGGAATCCGAAAATTCCGGCGTAGCGTTCCCGCAGATTCCAGAACGCCTCAAACTCGGCGGGGTCTGTCTGCCCGTCGGAATCCGTCTGGAAAATGTACGTTGCCCCGTGCCGGATGGCGTAATCATACAGGGCAATGACTTTCGGCCCGTGTTGTTTGCCCGTGTCGGAGAGAATTTCGAGTTTCGGGAACTCCGTCCGCAGTTCCTCTAAAATGCGGTGGGTGCCGTCGGTGCTTCCGCTGTCGGCAATGACCATACGCGACGCCTCGTCCTTGCCGTCGAGTACCGGGTACCACGCCCGCACGACTTCCGCGATATTCTCCTCTTCATTATAGGCGGGCATGACAAGATATAAACTGTCCATGCGTTTTCGTTCCTGCCTTTCTTCGTCCCATAGGTGGAGAACATTATATACGCTGTCAGAGTGTTTTGCAAGCGTCAATTTGCGCCGGGTGTCTATACAAAAACGCGCTCCTGTCCCCGGAGGGCGACAAGAGCGCGTCAGTTTCACAGATTGATTTCCACGGCGTCGGCGTTCGCGCCGCTTAACAGCGGCTCGACTTGCGACAAAAACGCGTCGACCTGTTCGGGACAGCGCCCGATATAGCGCGACGGTTCCAGAAGCGTTTCCATCTCCTCGCGGGTCATCGAAAACGCCGGTTCTTTCGACAAACGGTCAAGCAAGTCGCACGGCTCGCCGTCGCGCATTTTGAGCGTCGCCGACATGGAACATGTCCGGATAATCTCGTGCAGTTCCTGACGGTTTCCGCCGCGCTTGACCGCCTCCATCATCAGATTTTCCGTGGCGATGAACGGCAGATACTCCCGACAGGTCTTGTCCACGATTTTTTCGTTGACGCGCAGTCCGTCGGTGACGTTGCGGCAAAGTCTCAACACCGCGTCAGCGCACAGAAACCCTTCCGGCAACGATATGCGACGGTTCGCGGAATCGTCCAGTGTACGCTCCAGCCACTGTACAGAGGCCGTCGCGGGCGCGTTGGCGGCGTCCGACATCAGATAGCGCGACAAAGAACAAATTCTTTCGCAACGCATGGGATTTCGTTTGTAGGCCATTGCAGACGACCCGATTTGATGTTTCTCGAAGGGTTCTTCCAACTGTCTGTCATGCTGTAACAGCCGGATATCGTTTGCCATGCGGTACGCGCTCTGCCCGATTGCGCTGAGCGCGTTCAAAATGGCGCTGTCCGTCTTGCGGGGGTACGTCTGCCCCGACACCGGGTAACAGGTCTCGAACCCGAACGCCGTCGAAATCTGACGGTTCATTTCGTCGATTTTCGCGCCGTCGCCCTCGAACAGGTCCATAAAACTTGCTTCCGTGCCGGTTGTCCCGCGACATCCTAAGAATTTCATGCGCGACACCGTGAAGTCGAGTTCCTCCAAGTCTGACAAAAAGTCCTGTATCCAGAGTGTGGCGCGTTTCCCGACGGTCACAAGTTGCGCGGGCTGATAGTGCGTGTAGCCGAGTGTCGGCGTGGCGCGGTACTCGCGGGCGAACGCCGACAGGTTTTTCAGTACCGCTAACAGTTCGCCCCGGAGATAACGCAATCCCTCCCGGTACAAAATCAGGTCGGCGTTGTCCGTGACATAACAGCTTGTCGCGCCCAAGTGCAAAATTCCGGCGGCGGACGGCGCGACTTTGCCGTAGGCGTAAATATGCGCCATGACATCGTGTCTGACTTCGGCTTCCCGCTTCGCGGCAAGGTCAAAGTCAATGTCGTGAAGGTGTTCTTCTAATTCGGCGACTTGTTCCGGCGTGATGGGCAGTCCCAAACGCGATTCGGCACGGGCTAACTCCACCCATAAGCGCCGCCATGTCTCAATACGTCTCCTGTGCGAAAAGAGTTCCAGCATAAACGCCGAGGCGTAACGCGACGACAACGGCGACTCGTAACGGTCAAGCGACATCATACACCTGCTTTCCAATAATGGGAACTGTACAGAAACCGTCTCCGGCATTCCGTACAGTTCCCGAAATGTGTCAGTCAAATTCCTGCGAGTTGGCGCGGTGGGCGGCTTTCAGACGGTTCATCGCCCGCGAAAGACTGGCCTGTGTCTGTAGATACTCCTGCCAGCTCTTACTCTGCAACATGATTTCTTTAGCGCGTTCGGCGGCACGTTTGGCGCGTACCATGTCGATTTCTTCGGGGTATTCCGCGCTGTCGACTAAAATCAGTACATCGTTGTCCTCCATGCGGAGTAGGCCGTGACTGACTGCCGCCGTGTTTTCGGTTCCGTCCGGGAGACGGTACCACATTTCCCCCGGCACTAAGGCCGTTACAATGTCGATATGGTGCGCCATGAGGCCTACCGCGCCGTCCACGGTCGGAACCCGGATGGACGTACACGCCCCGTCAAAGAAATCCCGGTCGGACGCCACAATATGCACCCGAAATTCGTCTGCCATTACTGCGCCTCCAACGTTTTCGCCTTGGCGAGCGCGTCTTCAATCGTGCCGACATTGTAGAAGGCCGCTTCCGGGTATTTGTCCATGTCGCCGTTGATAATCGCCGCGAAACCTTCCAGCGTATCGGCGAGCTTGACGTAGCGTCCGGGAACGCCCGTGAACTTTTCGCCGACGTGGAACGGCTGTGACAGGAACCGTTTCAATTTCCGGGCACGGTAAACTACTTCCTTGTCCTCGTCGCTTAGTTCGTCCATGCCCAAAATGGCGATAATGTCCTGAAGTTCACGGTACTTCTGCAACATTTCCTGTACGCGTCGGGCGGTGAAGTAGTGCTTCTCTCCGACAGTGTCCGCCTGCAAAATGCGCGACGTTGACGCCAACGGGTCGACTGCCGGGTAAATGCCTTCCTCCACGATTTTCCGGCTCAGAACTGTTGTCGCGTCCAAGTGCGTGAATGTCGCGGCGGTGGCGGGGTCGGTCAGGTCGTCGGCGGGGACATACACTGCCTGTACGGACGTAATCGAACCTTCCCGCGTGGACGTGATACGCTCCTGCAACTCGCCCATTTCTGTGGCTAATGTCGGCTGATAGCCCACGGCGGACGGCATACGCCCTAACAGTGTCGAAACTTCACTGCCCGCCTGTACGAAACGGAAAATGTTGTCGATGAACAGCAACACGTCGCGGTGTTCCTTGTCGCGGAAATACTCCGCCATGGTCAGGCCGGACAGCGGCACGCGCATTCTGACGCCGGGGGACTCGTTCATCTGTCCGAACACAAGCGCCGTACGGTCGATAACGCCGCTTTCGCCCATTTCGCGCCAGAGGTCGTTGCCCTCGCGGCTCCGCTCGCCGACGCCTGTAAAAATCGAGTAACCGTCGTGTTCCATGGCGACGTTGTGAATGAGTTCCTGAATCAGCACCGTTTTTCCGACGCCCGCGCCGCCGAATAAGCCGACTTTACCGCCGCGTGCGTACGGCGCTAACAGGTCAATGACCTTGATACCGGTTTCGAGAATTTCCACGGACGGGTTTTGCTGGTCGAATCCGGGCGGTTTCCGGTAAATGCTCCAGCGTTCGGCGTCCTCCGGCAAGGGTTCGCCGCCGTCAATCGGACTGCCCAGCACGTTGAACATACGTCCGAGTACGTTTTTCCCGACGGGGACAACGATTGTACGCCCCGGCGCGGTGACAGTCATGCCGCGCCGTAATCCCTCGCTTCCGCTGAACAGTACGCAGCGGACACACTCCCGGCCTACGTGCTGGCTGACTTCCATGACCCGTTCCTGATTCTCTACTTGCACGGTCACGACTTCCCGGATACCGGGTAACTTTCCGGGTTCAAAACGCACGTCCACGACAGGCCCGGAAACCTGTACGATAATTCCCGTGTTCAATCGGACACCTCCTCCCGGTTATTGTTCCGCCTCTGCGCCATAGCGCCGGCGGAAATCTCTGTAATTTCCTGTGTAATGGCGCTCTGACGCTCCCTGTTGAGCTGTAGCGACAGTTCCGACAACAGCTCTTCGGCGTTGCGTCCGGCGGCGTCCATCGCCGTGACACGGGAATTTTGTTCACTGCAAAAGCTGTCCACGAGTGCGCTGTAAATGAATCCGCTGATATAGCTCCGCATGACCGACGCAAGCACGATATCAAACGACGGCAGAAACTCGAATTTGCCTTCCTCGGCTTCGGGCTCGTTCTCGTTCTCGAACTTCTCTCGCTTCATCGGTAGGAGACGCTGTAACATGGTCTCCGTACTCAATGAACTTTTCATTTCGGTGTAGACCACGACAAGTTCATTGAGTTCTTTCTTGTCGTAGAGGTCTAACAGCTCCGTGCAAATCTGACGGGCGCGGTTGAACGTCGGGTCTTGCGCCGTGAAGCGGAAATCAGTCTCGAAAGGCTGGTGCCGCATGCGGAAATGTCGCCGCCCGTACTCCCCCACGACAAATAACCGTGCGTCGGGCTTGTCTTTGAGAAGTTCTTCCGCCTTGCGCAACGCGTTGAGGTTGTACGCGCCCGCAAGGCCTTTGTCGGCGGTGATGACCAGAATGCCGCACACGCCGCGCTTGTGCAGTCCGCCCTCCGGCAAGTAGAAGTAACGGCTCTTGACACTCTGTCCGGTGCGGAATACGCGTCCGACTTCCTGCCGCATGGCGTCGAAATAGGGACGGGTCTTGTCAAGCTCCTCGCGTGCGTGGCGCAACTTCGTGGACGCCACTAAATACATGGCGTTGGTGATTTTCCGTGTTTCCTGTACGCCCTCGATACGGGCTTTGAGTTCCTTGACGTTGGCCATTACGCGCCACCGCCCTGTTGTTTCGCGGCCTGTTCGTCATCCTTGCGGCGCAGACGGCGCAAGTAGTCCTCGGCGAACTTCTTCGCGGTGTTCAGAATGCGGTCGCGGTCCTCGTCGTCCAATTTGCCGTTGCGGTCAATGCGCTGGCACTCGTTGCGGTTGTTGCGCTCAATAATTGTCAGGAGTTCCTCGCGGTACTCGCCGAGGCGGTTTTGCGGAATGTCGACCATAGTATGATTCAGCGCCGCGACAAGTAACGCCACTTGCCGGTGTCGAACCATGGGCGAATACTGGTTCTGGCGCAACAGCAACATTAGACCGCTTCCGTAAATCAATTGGCGTTTGGTGGTGTCGTCCAAGTCGCTGGAAAACTGGGTGAAAACTTCCATTTCGCGGTACTGCGCCAAGTCGAGACGCAACGCGCCGGAAGCGCGTTTCATGGCCTTTGTCTGCGCGGCACCGCCGACACGCGACACCGACAAACCCACGTTCACCGCCGGGCGCTGTCCGGAGAAGAACAGACTGCTTTCCAGATAGATTTGCCCGTCCGTAATCGAAATAACGTTTGTCGGGATGTAGGCCGACACGTCCCCGGCCTGCGTCTCGATAATCGGCAAGGCCGTCAGACTGCCGCCGCCGAGTTCGTCGCACAAATGCGCGGAACGTTCCAACAGGCGGGAGTGCAGATAGAACACGTCGCCGGGGTACGCCTCGCGTCCGGGGGAACGTTCCAGCAGGAGACTTAACGCACGGTATGCGATGGCGTGTTTGCTCAGGTCGTCGTAGATAATCAGCACGTCACGCCCCATATACATGAAGTGTTCGCCCATGGCACACCCGGCGTAGGGCGCTATATACTGTTCGGCGGCGGGGGCGCTGGCGGAGGCGTTGATAATAATCGTGTAGTCCAACGCGCCCTGCTTTTCGAGATTGGCGGCTAACTGCGCCACCGCGCTGGACTTCTGTCCGATTGCCACGTAGATACAGATAACCTTTTCGTTTTTCTGATTCAGAATCGTATCAATGGCAAGGGCGGTCTTGCCGGTCTGGCGGTCGCCGATGATTAACTCACGCTGTCCGCGCCCAATGGGGAACATGGAATCAATGCACAGGATACCCGTTTCAAGGGGCTTGTCCACGGGCTGGCGTTCGAGGATACCCGGCGCGGGAATCTCAATGGGGCGGTAGCCGTCGAATTTGATTGGGCCCTTGCCGTCGATAGGTGTTCCGAGCGCGTCCACGACGCGGCCCAAAAACTGAATGCCCACGGGCATACCCGCCGTATTACCAGTACAACGCGCCGTGCTTCCCTCGCGGACGCTTCCATCATCGTGAAACAGGACACAGCCTATGGAATCCTCTTTCAAGTCCTGTACCATGCCCCGGACGCCGTTGGAAAATTCAAGCACTTCGCCATAGGCGGCGTTCGGCAGACCCTTTACACGGGCAATGCCGTCGCCCACGGACGCCACTTCGCCGCGCTCCTCGCGGAGAATGTCCGGCGAAAACTGCGCCATGGTATCCCGGAGAAGCGGCATAATATTCTTTGGCCCCGCCGGGAGTTTCGCCATACGGTCGCGGAACTGCCGCAAACGTCCCTCAAGGCTCCAGTCGTACAAGTCCCGGTCGACGTGCAGGCGGAATCCGCCCGACAGTTCCGGCGTCTCCTCCCACTCAATGGGGACATCGAAATCGTACGTTCTGCGGACAAACGCGCCTAAACGCCGTTTCTGTTCCTCGGTGGGGGGCGTGTCGCTTTGGAGGACTACCCGGTGTTTCGTCTCAGCCATTGTCCGCCTGCTTTCTTTCCGCCGCGTTCAGGAACGCGTCCAAGGCCTCGCCGCCCGACTCCATGACCAGTTTTTCGACCATCTCCACAGCCATTGACCGGATTTCCTCGTGTGCGTCCTGCAAGACTTTCTGACTGCGGATTTCCGCTGTCTTGCTCGCCGTGCTGATGATTTTCCGCGCCTCGGCGCGGGCTTGGTCGAGTTGCAGACGCTTTTCGGCTTCCAGTTCCTCACTCGCTTCGGCCTTCTGACGCTGGATTTCCTCGTCAGCGTCCAAAATCATCTGCTCGTACTTCTGACGGAGTTTTTCGGCTTCGCTCTCGTTCTTCGACGCGGCGGCCTCACGCTCCCCGTAAACGTTCATGCGCTTTATCATGAACTGTTTCACGGGCTTGTAGAGCAGGAAGTACAGCCCCGCCGCCAGAATGGCAAAATTCAACAGATGTAGCAAAATCTGCTGAAAATCAATATTCAGTGGCATTCTCTCCGCACCCGCCTTTACAGGACAAAGATAATGAGAATGACGGTCAGCAGCGCGTAAATGATAGCCGTCTCAATGAACACCAGACCCAGCATGAGTGTAGACCGGATTTCCCCGGCGGATTCCGGCTGACGGGCAATGCTCCCGTTGGTCTTGGCGACGGCGACGCCCATGGCGACAGCGCCCCCGGCGGCGGCTAAGCCGATTGCGATTCCGCTTGCAATGGCCTTGCCGGAAATGACCTGTCCCTCATTCGGGGCGGCGGCGGCGACCATATCAGGGGCGGGAGCGTCCACCGGCGCGGCGAGTGCCGGAACCGCGAACAGTGCCGCCAGCAGGAATGTCAACAGGAGTAACGCGCATACTTTTTTTTGTTTCATGGTTTTCTTTCCCCCATCAAATGGTGTGATTGGTTTGTTTCGTTTCACGCCCCGCGCAGGGGCGGGAATCGCATTTCAGGCGGAAAAATCCGCGGGTTTTTGTTCGTGTTCCTCTTCTTCGGTCACTTCCCGGAAATACATCCCGTTTCAACTCACGCCCCCGCACAGGGGCGAAAATCGCGGTTCATGCGGAAAATTCGTTGGGCTTCTCCTTTTCAGGTTCCGCTTCCGTAACTTCGTGGTAATACATCCCGACTAACATTGTCAGTACGTACGTCTGGACAACCGCGTGCAACAGTGTGAAGATAACGCCCACAATGACCGGCAGTCCGTAACTCAAAGAGGCGTAGTGATAGACAAGGTCCGTGACTAACAGTCCGCTCAACAGCGCGCCGAACAGACGGAAACTCATGGAGATTGGCAACGAAAATTCTTTCAGGGCGGCGATTACACCCTTGCGGCCTCTTTTCACCGCGCCGCCGAACAGAATCACGAGATAACTCAGGCACCCCATGCAGATAGCGGCGTTTACATCGCTCAGCGGCGCGGGAAGCGTGACCGACGTGCCGTGTGTCGTGACGGCTTGCAGTCCGAACAGCTCAAAGAGTGTCCCCGTGAAGATGTAGACGCCCGCCGCGAATACGTACGCCCCAATAAACGGAATCCTGACGCTTTTACTGTCCGCCACCCCGGCGAGGCCGTCCAGCAGGTGGATGATTTCCTCTAACACGAGCTGGAAGCGTCCCGGCACAAGGGACAGTCTCGGCACCAGAAACAGCCGAATCAGCAGTGCCGCCGTCAACAAAATTCCGCTGACTGTCATAGCCGCTATCAAGGCCGGGTTGACAGCCCGCCAGCCAAAGAGACTGATTTGGTTTTCCTCGTGAAGCACCGCGTCCCGCATGGCGACATTAATTTCTTCGTGTTCCGCCGGGGCGGGTACCATCAGACACAGTACCAGCAGAACGCCGATGACAATGCCCCACGCTATCAACTCGCCCACGTGGCGCGTACAGAAGCCGCCGACAGCGCGTCCCATACGAGCCAGTCCGCGCACGAACCCGACCGCCGCACGTTTCAGGGCGTGTCCGACTTTCACAAGCCACGCGGCGGCGGCGTCGCATATCCGGACGCCCTGTTCCAGAAAGATTTGCAGGCGTCCCGGCATGAGCGTAAATTTCGGAATCACGAACAGCCGGATACCCAGCGCCACAAGCAGTACAATCGCCGTCGCGCCCACGTTATTCAAGGCGACACCCCCTCAAAACGCGACAAAAAGCACACGGCACAACAAATCAAGCGTCGCTGTGATTCCGCCTCCGTGTACATGATTCGACACCGGCGGATGTGCCGGCGTCTGTGTTCAGGTCTCATAAGCGTTCCACCTCGTCCCGTCGCGGAGATTTCCGCCCCGATGATTGCCGTAACCCGGCGTAAATTGGATTATAGCACCCTCTCCCATGTTTTGCAAGGTCATATCCGGGAAATTTTACGCTTCCCCAGACACGCGCAAAACAATAGCGCACGTTATAAATAACTGTGCTTTAGAATAAAAATTTGTCATAGCGTCTTGCAATCCACGGCGGGACTGTGCTATTATGGGCGCGTTGTATCATTTCGCGGGGGGAATGCGTCATCGAACTGATTACAAGCCGCAAAAATCCGCTCATTGTCCATGTGCGGAAACTGGTCATGTCCGCCAAGTACCGTCAGGAGCAGGGCGCGTTTGTCTGCGACGGCCCGAAACTGTTACAGGAGGCCTTGCAATACGGCGGCATTCTCCAGACCGTGATTTGTACGCCCGAAATCAAGTTGCCCGAACTCCCGGACGGTGTGCGGGCGGTATCGGTGCCGACTGATGTCATGGGTACGCTCTCGCCGTCGAAAACGCCGCAAGGGGTGTTGTGCGTCTGCGCGATACCCCGACGCCCCTTGCCGCGTGTCCTCGACGGGCGGCGGTATCTGGTACTCGACGGCGTACAGGACCCCGGAAACGTGGGTACGATACTCCGTACGGCGGACGCCTTCGGCGCGGATGGCGTGTTCCTGTTGCCGGACTGCGCGAGCCTGTGGAATCCGCGCACGGTACGCGCCACGATGGGCGCGGTGTTCCGCGTCCCGACTTGGGACGCCGCGCCGGAGGAAGTGTCGGAACTTCTACGGCGTTCGGGGGTTCCGCTGTACGGGGCGGCACTGCGTCCCGGTGCCGCCGACGTGCGGGAAGTGTCGCTGTCACGCTTCGCGGCGGCTATCGGCAGTGAGGGCAACGGACTTTCGGAGGCGGTGTTGTCGCTGTGTGACGGCGTGTTCCGAATCCCCATGCGGGCGCGCTGTGAATCGCTCAACGCCGCGATTGCCGCCGCCGTGGTGCTGTGGGAATCGGCGCGGGATATGTAAAGCCCCCACCCGGCGCTGACGCGCCACCCTCCCCGCACGCGGGGAGGGCTTCGCGGGACTGCCGATGAGGAAAACGCGACAATTTCACCGGAAATGTCGGATTTTCCGCCTCCCCCGCCGTGCGGGGGAGGTGTCGCGGAGCGACGGAGGGGGGACTTCTGACATAGCTTAACGCTTATGCCCCTTTTGGGGGAAATGTCGCCGCAAGGAGACAGAGAGGGCGGAATTGGCACAACTGTTTCCATAATTTGACAGACAGAAAGGAATGACCGGGCATGAGGTCGGCGCTCAAATACTGGCTGTGGCTGACACATCTGACGGGACTGCGCAATCAGACGCGGTTACTGTTACTGTGCCACTTCGGCACCCCGGAAAGTATCTATTTCGCCGAGCCGCCCGAACTCGCGCTTGTGGAGGGTCTCGACCGGCAACAGGCCGCGCTCCTGTCAAACCGTTCCCTCGACGCCGCCGAACGGACAATGGAACGTTGTCAGATGTTGAACATTGACCTGTTGACGCTTCAGGACGCGAATTACCCCGGACGCCTGCGGAATATCTACGACCCGCCCTGTCTGCTCTATATTCGCGGACACCTGCCGCCACTCGATGAGGAAATTGTCATCAGCGCCGTGGGGACGCGCAAGTGTACGCCGTACGGCGTGGCCTGCGCGGAGAGAATCTGCTACGGTCTCGCCACGGGCGGCGCGATTGTCGCCAGCGGCTTGGCGCGTGGCATTGACTCCGCCGCGATTCGGGGCGCGTTACTCGGCGGCGGCGTCACGCTCGGACTGCTCGGAAACGGTATCGACTTCGTGTACCCGCGTGAAAACTACGGTCTCTATGAGGATGTCGCCATGACAGGCGCTTTGATTTCGGAGTACCCGCCCGGCACGGAACCGCTTCCCGGAAATTTCCCGTTGCGGAACCGGATTTTGTCGGGGGTGTCGGTGGGGGCGCTGGTCGTGGAGGCACCACTTCGGAGCGGCGCACTGATTACGGCGTCCCGCGCTCTCGAACAGGGCCGCGACGTGTTCGCGGTTCCCGGTCCGATTGACGCCTACACAAGTCAGGGTTGCAACCGGCTGATTCAGGACGGCGCGTCACTGGTCATGGACGCCGCCGACATTCTGGAGGCATACGCGGCGCGTTTCCCGGACAAACTCAAATCGTCACGGAAACTCCCGGTGATTGTGCCGCCGCCCGAACCCGAACCGGAATCAAAGTCCGCCCGTGTCCCGAAAGCGGAATTTGTCCGGGACGCGCCGGAAGCGGAATTTGTCCGGGACGCGCCGGAAGCGCCGTTGCCGGTGGTATCCGTGGCGGACGGCGCTGTCTCGGCGGAACAGGCGCAAATTCTGCGTCTCATGGACGCCCGCGAACCGATACAAGTCGACGACCTCATAGACCTGAGCGGACTTTCCACGCCGCAAGTCCTCGCCGAACTGACGATGTTGCAGATTGAGGGCTATGTGCGGGAGTACGACGGCAAACGTTATACGCGTTCCGTGGAAGTGCGGGACGAATCAGAATAGATTGCACCCCGTAATAGAATATTTGGAGGTACGATGTCAAAATGCACAGTCTGGTCATTGTGGAATCCCCGGCCAAGGCGAAAACAATTGAAAAATACTTAGGAAAGGATTACGAAGTCCGCGCCAGCATGGGACATTTGCGCGACCTGCCCAAAAGCAAGTTAGGCGTGGACATAGAACACGATTTCGAGCCCGATTATGAACCCATCAAGGGCAAGGAGGAACTCATACGGGAGTTGAAGAAGGCCGCCGCGAAGGCGGACACCGTGTATCTCGCCACTGACCCCGACCGCGAAGGGGAGGCGATTTCGTGGCACCTGAAACAGTTACTCAATTTGTCCGACGCGAAAGCCCGCCGCGTGACATTCAACGAAATCACAAAGAACGTCGTGCGGAAGGCCGTGGAATCCCCACGTGAGATTGATTCCGACCTCGTGGACGCCCAGCAGACACGGCGTATCTTAGACCGTCTGGTAGGCTATAAACTCAGTCCGCTGCTATGGCAGAAAGTCCGGCGCGGACTGTCCGCCGGGCGTGTGCAGTCCGTCGCCACGCGCATGGTCGACGACCGCGACAAGGAAATTGAGGACTTCCAGCCGGAGGAATACTGGAACCTTGACGCCGCGCTCGCACAGCGTCCGTTACCCGGCGGAATGCCCGTGCCGGTCAACATTCGCACGGCGTCGGAGGAGAACGCCGACGCCGACGCCGCTACTGTAACACCGCCTGACCCGTCGCAATTCTCCGCGCACTGGCACGGCGTCGACGGCAAAAAGGGCGAACTCAAAAACCGTGACGCCGTGGAAGCGGTTATCCGCGACACTCTGCGCGGCGCGTTCACCGTGACGCAAGTCCGGCGCACGGAGAAGCACCGCAACCCCGCGCCGCCGTTCACCACGTCCACACTGCAACAGGACGCCTCCCGCAAGCTCAACATGACGCCGCGCCGTACCATGGCAGTCGCGCAACAGCTCTATGAGGGCGTCGAGATTCAGGGCGAGGGCGCGGTAGGCCTGATAACTTATATGCGTACCGACTCTTTACGCCTGTCGGAAGAGGCGATAGCCGCCGCACGGGATTTCGTCACGGTGCATTACGGGAAACCGTACTGTCCCGAACAGCCGCGCCGTTACCGCGCCAAGGGCAACGCACAGGACGCTCACGAGGCAATCCGTCCGAGCGACGTACGCCGTACGCCGGAGAATGTCAAGGGCAGTCTGACCCGCGAACAGTATCAGCTATACCGGCTGATTTGGAGCCGGTTTGTGGCCTGTCAGATGTCCGCCGCCGTCTATGACAGTGTGTCCGTGGACATTACCGCGGACAGACATGTTTTCCGCGCCACGTCGTCGGCACTGAAATTCAACGGTTTCACGGCAGTGTACGAGGAAGGCCGCGACGACGAAAAGGAAGAAGTCTATTCCCCGTTGCCGTCTCTGCAAGAAGGACAGACTGTCTATTTGCGCGGCTATGAGGCCGTCCAGAAGTTCACACAGCCCCCCGCACATTACACCGACGCCACGTTAATTCGCGCCATGGAAGAGGAAGGTATCGGGAGACCGTCCACGTACGCGCCCACGGTGTCGACGATTCTGGACAGACAGTACGTGATGAAAGAGGGAAAGTATCTGCACATCACGAGTTTAGGCCGTGTCGTGACACAGTTGATGAAGGAGCGCTTTTCGGATATCGCCGACGTGACATTTACGGCGCGTATGGAACAGGAATTAGACGCCGTGGAGGAGGGCAAAACGTCCGGGAAAGCGGTCTTGCACGGGTTCTATGGCAAGTTTGCACAGGACTTGAAAGACGCCGAACACGCGTTAGAGGGCGTACGAATCAGAGTGCCGGAACAGGTCACGGAGGAAGTCTGTCCGATGTGCGGGCGGAATCTGGTTATCAAGTCAGGACGCTTTGGGCCGTTTCTGTCGTGTCCGGGCTACCCGGAATGTAGCTTTGCCATGCCGCTTGTAGAAGTCATGCCGGGGCGGTGTCCGAAGTGCGGCGGGCGTCTGATGAAGCGAACCGGCGTCAGTCAGAACACACACAAGTCCTACACGTATTATTGTTGTGAGAATCAGGTTTCCAACAAGTACAAGACCGCGACTTGTGACTTTCGGACATGGGATATCCCGCTTGCGGAAGATTGTCCGGAGTGCGGACAGACCATGTTTAAGTTGTCGGGGAAGGGCAAGAAGAAGGCGTTCTGTATCAATCCCGATTGCCCGAACTTCCTGCCGGAGGACCAGCGCGGCTATTACAAGAGGCCGGACAAGGGCGACGCGTCCCCGGACGCCGCCGACGCCGTGAACGCGTCTGACAACGTTGACGAAGCCGCGCCGAAGAAGCGTACAACCCGCAAGAAAGCCGCCGACACGTCCGACGCCGTGCCGAAGAAGCGTACCACGCGCAAAGCGTCCGCCGACACCGACAACGCCGCGCCGAAGAAGCGTACCACGCGCAAAGCGTCCGCCGCCACCGACGAAGCCGCGCCGAAGAAGCGTACAACCCGCAAAGCGTCCGCCGCCGACACCGACGAAGCCGCGCCGAAGAAACGTACGACGCGCAAAGCGTCCGCCGCCGACACCGACGAGGCCGCGCCGAAGAAACGTACGACGCGCAAAGCGTCCGCCGCCGACACCGACGAGGCCGCGCCGAAGAAGCGTACAACCCGCAAGAAAGCCGCCGACACGGAAAAGGAGCAGACATGAATACTGTTACCGTTATTGGCGCGGGACTGGCGGGGAGTGAATGCGCGTGGCAGTTGGCGGAACGCGGTATTGGTGTCGACCTGCGCGAGATGAAGCCCGGAAAACGTACTCCCGCGCACGTCACGGACAATTTCGCGGAATTGTGTTGCTCCAACTCCCTGCGGAGTGACCAGTTAAGCAACGCTGTCGGACTGCTCAAAGAGGAAATGCGCCGTCTTGGCTCGTTAATTCTGATGTGTGCCGACGCGACGCGTGTAGAGGCGGGCGGCGCGTTAGCCGTCGACCGCCACGGATTCGCGGCACTGGTCACGGAACGCCTCCGCGCTCACCCGAATGTCACGGTAACGCCCGGAGAAGTCACGGAGATTCCGTCCGGCGAAGTCGTGATAGCGTCGGGGCCGCTGACCTCTGACGCGCTCTCCGACGCCCTGCGCGTACTGCTGGGCGACGCCTCCGCGCTGTCGTTCTACGACGCCTCCGCGCCGCTCGTCTCCGCCGCGAGTGTCGACATGAATCACGCGTGGATGGGTTCCCGCTACGACAAAGGCACCGCCGACTATATCAACTGTCCCATGACCGAAGCCGAGTACGACGCGTTCCGCGAGGCCTTGACAACCGCTCAGGAGGCCGACATACACGGCTTTGAGGACAGGAAAGTATTCGAGGGCTGTATGCCCGTGGAAGTCATGGCGCGGCGCGGACGCGATACGCTTGCCTACGGTCCCCTGAAACCGCGTGGCTTACGCGACCCCCGTACCGGGCGCGAACCGTTCGCCGTGGTGCAGTTGCGCCGCGATAACGCCGACGGTTCCGTGTACAATCTCGTGGGGTTTCAAACTCATCTGAAATTCCCGGAACAAAAACGCGTCTTTTCGATGATTCCGGCCTTGCGTAACGCCGAATTTTTACGCTACGGCGTCATGCACCGGAACACGTTCTTGGACTCGCCCCGCCTGCTGGACAGATACTATCGCCTGAAACGTGACCCGCGTATTTCGTTTGCCGGACAAATGACCGGTGTCGAGGGTTATGTAGAGTCCGCCGCGAGCGGACTGTTAGTGGGTATCGAGACGGCGCGGCGGCTGTCGGGACTGTCTCCGGTCGACTTCCCGCGGGAAACCGCTGTCGGTGCGTTGGCCTGTTACATTTCCAATCCGTCCGTGACAGTCTTTCAGCCCATGAATATTAACTTCGGAATCATGCCGCCGCTGGAACAGCGCGTACGCGGCAAGCGGAATAAAAATGAGGCCATTTCGCGGCGTTCTCTGGAAATTATCGACGCTATACGGGCGGAGTTGTTGCCGTCCGGCCATGTATAACGGGGCGTGGGCGTTCTCTTGCCCTCCCCCGCGGGGGGCGGGTGGCGCGTCAGCGCCGGG
>JAFSRZ010000036.1 GCA_017445875.1 Oscillospiraceae bacterium
GACCACCGAGAAGAAGTCCACCGTCGTCACGTCTATGGAAATGTTCCACAAGACGCTGGACTATGTCGAGGCTGGCGACAACGCCGGTTGCCTGCTCCGTGGCGTGGAACGTACCGGTATCGAGCGCGGTCAAGTGCTTGCGAAACCCGGCTCCATTCACCCCCACACCAAGTTCAAGGGTCAGGTCTACGTGCTGACCAAGGACGAGGGCGGACGCCATACCCCGTTCTTCAACAACTATCGTCCCCAGTTCTATTTCCGTACCACGGACGTGACCGGCGTCATCTCCCTGCCCGAAGGTACCGAAATGTGCATGCCCGGCGACAACGTGGAAATGAGCGTCGAACTCATTACCCCGATTGCCATTGAAAAGGGTCTGCGTTTCGCCATCCGCGAGGGCGGACGTACCGTCGGTTCCGGCGCTGTCACCGAGATTGACGAGTAATCGAACACAGTACGGTTTCACCGTAACAAACAGCGCTCCCCCGGAGAAATCCGGGGGAGTTCGCATTTATGACAGGGACAATTTCGCTTTCAGGGCTTCCGTGAGCGTCGCGGAAAAATTAATCTTTCCCTGTTTCGCCAACAGGTCAAGCCACACGGGGATTGTCAGCGTTTTTTTGACATAGGTCTCTTTGACTTTGGAACGGTGATAGGGCATCCAGATATTGACGTAGGCGACGCTTTGACCGGGACTGTCCGGCGTGATTGCTTCCGCGTCAGGAAGCGGTTCCCCCTCATCTTCCCGTGCTATGATTTCCAGCGTTAAGAGGTCTTGCGCGGCGGGAATCGGGTCTTCTCTCGCCTCCACACAGCTTACGGCGTCAAAGGCCGGAATGCGGATATTGACAAAGTTTCCGTCCGGTTCCAGAATCACGGGATAGGTATAGTTCTCCTTCATGTGTCCCACCTCCTCACATTCTATTATAACACGTATTTAGTACGTGTCAATAAGAAATTTGTCGTTTTTCTATTGCGATGGCGTAGAAATTATGATACACTGATTTCCGCTCTTACTGCATAGTATTTCTGCTCTCAATTCCTTTGCCTGTACCCCCGAAAAACACGGAAAACAGAATAAGTGTCAGTGGCTTTAACTCGGATTCTTTCGTTCCGCGAACGCGGAAGGAGAACGCGTTTTGACAGGCATTTTTGAAAATGCTCTATGCCAAGCGTTCGGAAGTCGAAACTTTTACGGACGGGGAATGTATGGGTAAGGAGGTAACGTATTCATGACATATCGAGTGGCAAAGAAATACTTGGAAAGCAACAGTTACGTGATTGTCCGTCAAAACGGCTCTCATGTGACATTTCGTCACAAAATCACCGGGCAAACCGTCACGGTTCCCAATCATCCGGGGAAGGATATTTCTCCGGGAGTTATGGCTGACCTGAAACGGAAAACCGGACTGTCTTTCCGGTAAGGGCGCGGGACTGTCTCATATCCGGGGCAGTCCCGTTTTGTCCCCAAAACAGCGCTCCCCCGGAGAAATCCGGGGGAGTTCGTGCGTGTTTACCGCTTGAAGTAGCGATACAGGAATGTCACAATCTGTCCGCGGTCGCAACTGCGAAGCGGCTGGAAGGCCGTAGCGGTGACGCCGCGTGTGACGCCCTTACCGTACGCCCACGCCACCGCGTCGCGGTAGTAGGCGTCGGCGGGGACATCCTCGAACGGTTGTTTCTCCACGCGTTCCGCGCCGCCGAAGGTGCGGTAAAGAAGCGTGATAAACTGACTGCGGGAAACAGTCTTGTCCGGGGAGAAGGTGCTTTCCGTGGTTCCCATGGTGATATCGTGTTCCGCCGCCCAGAGAACCGCCTTATAGTAATAGGCGTCGGGGTCAAGGTCTGTGAAGGGGCTTTCGGTCGACGACGGTTCCGGCGAACCCGCCGCCCGCCACAAAAATGTGACCGCCTGCGCCGCCGTACAGGGTTCTTTGGGGCTGAATGTCGTATCGGTGGTGCCGCTCACGACACCCGTTTCCGTCGCCCACAGAACCGCGTCGTAGCAGAAACTTTCCGGCGAAACGTCCGCGAACACGGGCGCGGCTTTCACGGGAATTTCCCGGAAACGCGCCGTCAAATTCGCGTCCTGCGTGACACAGAAACGGTAACTTGCTTCCGTGGAAACGGGCGTTTCCGTGTCGGCGTACCAACCCGCGAAGGCGTAACCGTCATGGGGTGTGGCCTCCAACTGTACGAAGTCGCCATAGTGGAAGGTGCCGCCGCCCAAGACCATGCCGGACTTTTCATCGTCGGGCGTTGCCGCGACACTGTACACGGCCTCGGACGCCGCCGCCCCGGAGAGGTCGGACGTACTCGCAATTGTGTTGCCGTCGGGCGCGGTCAGCGTGTAGACGGTATCCGTTGGCGGCACGGTGTCGGGGGCTTGTTCCGGCACGGCGGGAATGACGCTTTCGAGCGTCTCGCCCTCCGACAGCGGCACGTCAAGGTAGTCGACGCCCCGTGTGATATCCGCCGTCAGCGCGGAATACTCGTCAATGCCGACGTTGACGGATTCCGGTGTGTCGGACGCGCTCAACAGGTTCGCGGCGTCGGACTCCCGGCGCGTCACGGACACGCGATAGGCGCTGTCCAGCGGCAGAATGACAATTTTCTCGCCGTTTTCGTTGACCGCCGAAATGATACTGCTCCCGCGAATGTCCTGCGGGTTCTCGTTGACAATCTGCGCGACCACATCCCCGTTTTCGTCGCGGACGGACACATCCACGTCACAGTTGACACGCACAATCCGATAGTTGCCCTGATTCAAGGACAGTTCCGCGCCGCGCTTGTAGTTCGCGTCCATGGACGCCAGCCACGCGTAACACAACTCCCACGAGTGCGCGTCGCCGATTCCGCCCAGATTCCCGACAAGCGTTGTGGCCTCGTTGGGACGCTGTACCAGAAGATTTACCAGCAAGTCCGACAGCGCCACGCCCGCGCTCCGTAATGTCGCCTCGTTGTACTCCTCGACGCCCGCCTCATTCGCCGCGTTCACGAGCCAGTCGGCGACAATCGAAAACGCCGTGTCTTTGCCCGTCAGCGGGTTGAAGTACGCCGCCACGACTTCCGGCCAGTGTTCGCAGGCCTGTTTCTGTATGGAATCGAACATCGTCTTTTGTTGCGCGTCGGAACAGCCATAGAGAATGTATAAGACTTCCCGTATCTCGTCCTGATACCGCGCCACGTAATTTTCACGGTCTTTGATATACTCTTTCGCCAGAAGCGCGACGTAGTTCGACAGATAGACGCCCTGCGAATAGTTGTTTTTCACATCCTCCACCACGACGGACTTTTCTTTGGAAAGCAGATTTGCCAAATCCAGCTTTTGCATACGGAAATTGTCGACGGTGTACGCGCCGGTACTGTCCAGCGCGTTGAAAATCCGAAGCATGGCGGCGCGTTCCGTGAAATAGTTCGAGGATGCCTGCGCGGACGGTAAATAGCGGTCGATTCCGTACCGCCCGAAGCCCATGCCCGACGGCGCGACAAACGGCACGGCGTCGCTCTGGTTGACGATGTTGAAAATATTGTAATAAACTTCCTGATTCCGTGTTTCACTGACTAATGCCCCGGCGGGAGGCTCGAAGCAGTACGCGTACACATCCTGCGGCGCGTAGGTGATATCCGCGCCGAAATCGTAGCCCTTGTCAAGCTCGCCGCTGACTAAATTCGCGGTTGCGCCGGCGCGGCTGAAGCCTGTCACCCAGAATTTGACGGCACCGGTAATTTTCTGTTTCTGAATGTAGGTTTTCAGATAGTCAAGCACGTTATTTTTCGCGGTGTCGAAACCGTTATGCTGTCCGGTCTCGCCGATGGTGAAATTACTCGCCCACTCGCGCCCGTAGCCGCCCCCGCGCATGGCGACGGCTATCAGGGTATAAGTTTGCCCATTGACCGTAATCGGCTTGTTGCCCGACACAACGCCGATGGAATCTGTCTCCGGGCGCACGGTAAACCATGCGTTGGTGTCGATAGCCGATTCCGCCACGCCGATACTCTTTAACAGGTTCCGGGCGTTGATACTCTTATTCGCGTAACGGGTCTGGTCGCCGCTGGCAAAGGCCGACATGGCGAAACTGATACTCATCGTCGCAAGACTGGGGTTGTACTGGTACGCCGACGCGGAGAAATAGTCGTCGGAGTAGTAGCAGACGGCGGAATAGTCCTTGCCGTGCATGTAGCGGAAGTTTATTTTTTGGAGGCCGCTTTCGGTCAGCAGTTCGGACGTGAGGCTTTTTCGCATATCGTCCAGCGCGTTGGCGTTGAGGACTTCATAATAGCCCGCCGTCTGAATGTCGTTCAGGAAGCGGCGCGTAAAGTCAAACTCCTGTCCAGACAGCTCCTGTAAAAAGGCCACAGTTGACAGCGCGTCCCGGATGGACAGTTCCGCCGCCGCATGATACGCCGCGTTCGCGTACTGATACAACGCGAAGTCCTGACTGTCATAGGGGCCGTCGTCGGACTGGTCGCCGTCGAGCGGGGCGCGGTCTGTCAACAGTACCACTTTCCGGTTAAGTTTCCCGCTCTCCTCCGAAAGCGTCTTGGCAAACTGAAACGCCGTGGAAAGTGTCCCGCCGCATTCGGCACGGCTCAAGGCGGCTTGCAGGTCGTTTTCGGTGGAAACCGCGTTCACGGCGCAGGACGGCCCTTTCGGCGGCGTCCCCGACTGCCAGTAAAGCACGCTGACCTGATTTTCGGCGGCCTGAAACTCGTCAAAGAGCGTCAGCGCGGCGGCGCTCATGACGTTGACAGTAGCGGCGTCGGCGTCGACGGACGGCAGGAACGCCAGCACGATTTCAGGACGCGCCGCGGGCGTCACGTCACGGTTGACAGGGCGCGACGCATTCCAGCGGTAGAGCCACAGACACAGAAAAAATGTCAGCAACAAAAAAATGACCAGTATCCACAGGGAACGCCTTCGTTTCGATTTTTCCATAATATGCCCTCCTTCATGTTTCAAAAAGTCGCCCCCTCTGTCGCCTTACGGCGATACATGCCGGGTGGGGCGCTTGCCCCCTCTGTCGCCTTACGGCGACATCTCCCCCCAAAGGGGGGCGACAAGAGAGCCGTCCCGCAACACATAGACCCGTACATCTTACGGAACACTACCTCTATATGGGATACGGCCTCTTGCCCTCCCCTCTGGGGGAGGGTGGCGCGTCAGCGCCGGGTGGGGGCGAACATCATTCAAGCGGAGAGAAAATAGACGGTCTGCCCTTGGACAATATCCGTTGTCGGGAAGGCGTCGGCGTCGGACGGGACGCGGAACGCCGGACGTATGCCATTTTCATTGTAGGCGTTGCCGCTTCCGAGGGAACCGTCCGCGCCGATTCCGTACGCGGCGGACAGATAGTACGTGTCGGGCGTACGTAACCACCAACTGACGGCGGTGCCGTTTTCCCGCGACGCCGTACGGTGTGCGGGGTCAGCGAAATACGACAGCGTGTTTCCCTCTTTCCCGGCGTTGACAAGGTTTGTGAAACCTGTTTCCGTACACGAGAGCAGGAAAATTTCCCGTTCGATAGTCTGTACCGCGTCGCCGGAGACGCCGAGCGCGTCCGGGGCTGTCACGACAATGTCCGCCGACTGAATCAGAGGCCGCACGGCGTCGAGAGTTTGGACATACTCCGAGTTCAGATAGCGGTCAATGGCGCTGTCGGGGTAGGCGGCGCTGTAAGTGTTGAACGCTTGCGCGTCCGGGAGAACGTCCCGCCGCAATAGAAGCGTGTTTCCGCCATAGTCGGCGGTCAGTACCAGAAACGGCACATATACCCCGTTCTCCGACACGTACACGGTACAGGAATCCGGGCGGACATCGTACGACAATTGCCCGATATGGATTCCCTCTCCCACAATATTCACCTCCGGCGATAATCCCCCCGACAAGTGCGCCTCGTCGTCGGGTTCAGACGCTGTATCTGATTCAGTGTCCGGTACAGTTTGCGCGTCGGGTTCGGGTGTCGTGTTCGGGACAGATTCCGCGTCGGGTTCGGGCGTCGTGTTCGGGACAGATTCCGCGTCGGGTTCGGGCGTTGTGTCCGGGACAAGTTCCGCGTCGGGTTCGGGCGTTGTGTCCGGGACAGTTTGCGCGTCCGGTTCGGGCGTCACGGCGGATTTGTCCGGCACAAATTGTACGTCCGATTCCTCCGGCGACAACTGTTCGTCCGAAACCGGCGGAAGTTCGTCCTCAATTTCCGCCCCGGCTCCGCCGCAGGCCGTCAGTAACAATACAAACGCGGTCACAATGGCAAACAATCGGCAATACCGCCACATGAAACCCCCTCCTTGTGTCTTTCGGTGACAGGCCACGGCGTTTCTCTACTCGCTCATACGGTCGTCCTCTGTGATGGGTCGAATCACCCGGCACGGCACACCCGCCGCAACCACATTCGGCGGAATGTCTCGCGTTACCACGCTCCCCGCGCCGATAACGCTTCCCGCCCCGATGGTCACGCCGCCGCAAATCGTCACATTCCCCGAAATCCAGCAGTTACTTTCAATTTTGACCGGCTTCGCGTACTCTCGATTGGCTATCGCTCCGTCCGGCTTGCGGAATACGTTCCGCTCCTGCCAGCGTAGCGGGTGCATGGGCGTCAAAATCGAGATATTCGGCCCCATGAACACGTTGTCCCCGATTTCCACCGGACAGCAGTCCAGACACGTGAAATTGAAGTTGATAAACGTATTCTCCCCGATGGACGTAAAACAGCCGTAGTCGAACCACACCGGCCCGCGAATGTAAACATCAGCGCCGCGCCGGATGTTCCACTCGTCCAGAATCGCCCGACGCTTGTCGGCGTCGGCTTCCACCGTGTCATTGTAGGCCTTGCCCAGTCTGGAGGCCTTGTCCCGTAACGCCATAAGTTCCGGGTCGGCGGGGTCGTATAACGCCCCGCTCAACATTTTTTCCTTTTCGGTCATGGTTCTGTCCTCGCGGCTCAAAGTTTCATGACATTGCCCGTGGTCGTCTCCGCGACAACCTCCACTTCCAGCAATGCGCCCTTGGGCAGTTCCCTGACCGCCACACAGCTTCGCGCCGGTTTCGTGGTGAAGTAGCGGGCGTATACGGTGTTGAAGTCCGCGAAAAGCGACATGTCGCTCAGATAACAGTTGACCTTTACGGCGTGCTGGAAGTCGGAACCTCCGGCGCGGAGTACCGCCCCCAGATTTTCCATGACCCGCGTTGCCTGTTGCTCAATGTCGCCCTCGACCATGGTACCCGTGGCGGGGTCAAGCGGAATCTGTCCGGACGTGTAGAGCATGCCGCCCGACACAATGGCCTGTGAGTACGGCCCCACGGCTTCGGGGGCGTCCGGCGTGTAAATCGCTTTCATATTGTGGCCTCCTAATTTTTATTGCATTTCCTGTATGCGGTCGGTCATAATGCGGAATCCCGCGTTCGTGAGTGCTTCCTTGATACTGCGAATCTGGTCAAAGTCGCGTGTCTCCATGCCGATTTTCAGGAAGCAACTGGAAATTGCCATATTCGCGTCGGAACGTTCGTGATGGACGGAAACAACATTCGCGCCGCAGTCGGAGATAATCTTGCTGACGCCCACAAGCTGTCCGGGCTTGTCCTCCAAGGCGATTTGCAGGACACTGTTCCGTCCGCCCATGACAAGTCCGCGTGTGATGACCCGTGATAAAATGTTCACGTCAATATTTCCGCCGGATACCAGACAGACGGCCTTTTTGCCCTCAATCGGCACCTTTCGGAACATCGCCGCCGCCACGCTGACGGCTCCCGCGCCCTCGGCAATCAATTTTTGTTGCTCGATAAGCGCCAGAATCGCCGCCGCGATTTCGTCCTCTGACACCGACACCATTTCGTCGACGTACTGCCGCGCCATTGCGTATGTTAAGTCTCCGGGCGTCTTGACGGCAATGCCGTCGGCGAATGTCGCCACGGTGTCTAACGTAATAATACCGTCCTCCCGGAAACTGCGTACCATACTCGGCGCGTTCTCGGCCTGTACGCCGTAGACTTTGATATTGGGATTCAGATTCTTAATGGCGAACGCCACACCCGCTAAAAGTCCGCCGCCGCCAACGGGTACGATAACCGCTTCCACGTCCGGCAACTGGTCGAGAATTTCCAGCCCGATAGTACCCTGTCCCGCCATGACAAGTTCATCGTTGAACGGGTGAATAAACGTCGCGCCGGTCTCCTGTTGCAGACGACACGCGTACTCATAGGCGTCGTCGTACGCGCCCGGCACGAGACGCACTTCCGCGCCCAGACGCTTTGTCGCCTCCACTTTGCTGATTGGCGCGCCGTCGGGCATACATACAATGCTGTGTGCGCCCATTTTCGTCGCCGACAGCGCCACGCCCTGCGCGTGATTCCCCGCCGAACACGCTAAAATACCCGCCGCACGCTGTTCGGGTGTCAGGGACGCGATTTTGTTGTAAGCGCCCCGGAGTTTGAAACTGCCCGTGACCTGTAGATTTTCGGTTTTGAGGTAAATTTGCGCGTCGTGCCGGAGATTCTGCGCGTAAAGCAAGTCTGTTTTCCGCGCCACGCCCTTGAGCGTGTACGCGGCCTGATAAATTTTGTCGAGTGTCATAAATCCTCCCTGACGGCGGCGGAATCGCCGTCCGTCTGTTGTAAACTTCCTGTGCTATCGTAACCGCAATGGACAGCGTTTGTCAAGAGCGGACGTAAATTTTCCGGGTGTTCGCTTCTCTGTCGCCTACGGCGACATGTGCCGGGCGGGGGCGAAACCCCGGACAGCGAAACCCCCGCGAACAGGGGCGGCCTGTCTCGCGGGGGAATGTCGGTACATTATTCGGCGACGTAGACAGAGGCCTGTTTGCGGTCGCGTCCCATGCGCTCGAAACGGAGTTTGCCGTCGACACGGGCGTAGAGCGTATCGTCACTGCCAATGCCGACATTGAGGCCGGGATGAATCCGGGTGCCGCGCTGGCGTACGAGAATATTACCGGCTTTGACAAACTGTCCGTCGGCACGCTTCGCGCCCAGACGCTTGGCTTTGGAGTCGCGGCCGTTTTTGGTGGAACCGCCGCCCTTTTTGTGAGCGAAAAATTGCAAACCAATCTGAATCATGGTGAAATCCCCCTTCTTATCGTAATTCGTCACGCTTCCTCGTAGACTTCCACGGAATCCGGGTACTCGCTGTGCAACTGCGAAAGGTAGACCATCAGCCCCGCCATTAAGGCCTGTGTGGTCTCCTCCAGCTCCGGGGAAAGCCCGCCGGGCAGACGGAACGCAATCGACGGCGTTTCCGCCTCCCGCACCCGCACCGACGCCGCCAGACCTAACACGTCGTTGACCGTGGCTTCCAGATACCGTATGGCGCTCGTGACGGCGGCACACACAATATCTGTCCCGGCCTCGGCGTGTCCGCTGTGGCCTTCACAGGTGAATCCGGTAATCCTGTCCCGGTCGGTACGGAATTTGACAGTCGTCATGTCAGACGCTGATTTTGCCGATTTCGACTTTGGTATAGGGCTGGCGGTGTCCCTGACGGCGGCGGTAGCCCTTCTTGGGATTGTACTTGAACACGCGGATTTTCTTCCCCTTGCCGTTCTTGACAATCTTACCCTCGACGGACGCGCCCTCCACGACGGGCGTACCGAAACGGGGGTTGTCGCCGTCCAGAATCGCAAGCACCCGGTCAAAGGTCACGGTGTCGCCCGCTTCCTGTCCGAGCTTCTCAATGTAGATGACATCGCCCTCGGCGACCTTGTACTGTTTCCCTCCGGTCACAATAATCGCGTTCATTTGCTGGCTCTCTCCTTTATAACGGTCTCGCTCTCGCGGGCGGCGTACGGCGACGCGCTTGTGACCCGTTCAAAGCGGTTTTCAAAGTATACCAGTCCGCGCCCCGATTGTCAACGCTTTTTTGAAAAAATTCCGTCCGCGCCGGGGAAAAGTCAAATCTGTACTTGCCTGTCGGCGCTGACGGGTGTATAATTACAGAATATCCGCAAGGGTACGCACGAACCCGCTTTCCGTGGCTGACACTTGAAGGAGGCGATTGCATGAAAAAATTAAGCGTTTTCTTAATTCCGCCGCTTATCCTGTTGATAAGTCTGCTGGCCTGTAGCGTCTCGTCCGGCGCGGGAAGTGTTCCTGTCATCGCGCTGACTTACGTCCCCGCTTACGGAGAGAAAGCCCCGTTTCAGGGCATTGTGTTCACGGAGGACGGGAGCGCCTTTGACCCGTCCGCGTATCGAATCTCCCTCTACCTGCAAATCACGGAGGGCGGTACCTATTACGTAAAACCCACTTACGATACCCCTTACGCCGTTGTCGCTCAAGACGGTTCCTTTTCCGTTACCTACGTCACGGGCGGCGTTGACGAACAGGCGCAAATTCTCCATCTGATGTTGATTCCGTCCTCGTATACGCCCGGCGCTTCGTACGCGGAGACAAAAAATGTGGCGCTGGATTATGTAAAGGTGACGCGCACACAGGACAAAGACGCGTTGCCGGTTGTCGCGCCAAACCGTCAGCCCCCGACGCTCAAACCGGGAGACATCGCGCCCGCCATGCCGTCGGGACTGTTGCCGGTGTCGCGGGACAAAATCGCGCTGGATTTGGGTCTCTATACCAACGGCGGCGCGGCGGGAAGCGCGTTAAGCGCCGATTTGGTGCGCCAGCATTTGGACGCCGTGTCGGACTTCTGCGACACCGTGCGCTTTTACGGTTCGGCGGGGGAACTCGACAAAGCGTACAAAATCGCGCATGATATGGGCTTCGCCGTGCTGGGAAACGCGTGGCTCGACAGGGACAAGGCCTCCAATCAGACGGAGTTGGACGCCCTGATTGAACATTGCAACAAGGGTCACTGTAAAATCGCCATTGTGGGCAGTGAGGTGCTTTTGCGCGGCGATTTGACCGCCGGGGAACTCGTGGAAGCGATACAATATGTCCGGGAACGTCTGACGGATAAAACGATTCCGGTCACGACCGCCGACAGCGTGGACAAATTGCGTGATACGCCGTCCGTACGCAACGCCTGCAATCTGCTTCTTCCGAACTGTTACCCGTACTGGGGCGGGTCTGACATCGAACACGCGGCGGAGCATTTCATAGACAATATGAAGGCGCTGGAGGCTGTCAGCAGCGGGAAGGAAATTTTAGTGTCCGAAACGGGCTGGCCGACCGCCGGACAGGGGAACGCCGGAGACGCCGCCGCCGCGCAGTATTACGCCGCAATCCGGGAATGGTCGCTTTCCGGTAACACGCAAATTCTGTATTTCGCCTCCGCCGACGAGCCGTGGAAGGCCTCCACCGACGAGGGCGAAGCGGGCGCGCATTGGGGATTCATGACGACCGCTTTGTCTCTCAAAGACTGCTACCGGAATTTGAATCCGTTCCAAGAGAAGTACGCCATAGCCTATACTGGCAGTGACGGTACATCCGCGACGGCGACGCTGACGAACAACACCGGCACGTCCGTCGAAATCTCGTACTGTCTCGCGGCGTACAACGCCGCCGGGCGCATGCTGTCCTGCAATGTGGTGTCGAAGTCGTTGAACGTCGCGGAAAGTGTCCCGCTGACCGTCACGCACGCCGGAGGCGGCACTGTGTCGGAAATCCGGGCGTTTGTTCTCGACGCGGCTACCTTTGCCCCGCTCCGCGCCGCGTCCGTCAAAAAAGTCGGATAGTCTCAAAATTTGTTGAGGCGGCGCGGAAACTGTGGTATACTGCCGTCGAAAGGAAGTGTATCCCATGACAGAGACACAAGAGCGGACACCGCTTTCCCGGAAGTTATACGGACTGCTTGCGGCGTGTTGTCTGATATGTGCCGTGTGCGGGTACGTTGTCGGGACACGTGCGGGGGAATCTCGCGGGGCGGTCGACGGCTACGAAAGCGGTTACACGGAGGGGACAAACGCCGGATACGACAGCGGCAAAAAAGACGGCTATCAAGAGGGATACGACGCGGCGGGGAGCGGTTACGACAACGGCTATCAGGCCGGGACAGAGGCCGGATATCAGACAGGATACGAGGAAGGCCGGAAAGCCGGATACGAATCCGGTCAGGCGGACGGATACGCCAGCGGCGAGGCCGCCGGATACAAACAGGGATACCAAGTCGGTTACGAGGAAGGCGGCGGTATCGGCTACGATAACGGCTATAAAGACGGTTCCGGTGTCGGCTACGACAGCGGCTATAAGGCCGGTTCTGATGTCGGCTACGACAACGGTTACAAAGCGGGTTCCGATGTCGGCTACGACAACGGTTACAAAGCGGGTTCCGATGTCGGCTACGATAACGGCTACAAGGCCGGACAAACGGCGGCAGCGTCACGTTCCACGCCGTCCAGCGGTGCAACAAAATCCGCGCCATCGTCTGGGAGTTCGTCAAATGCCGCTGTATCGTCGGGCAACGCGTCCAGCGCGGCGACAACGCCGGGCAACGCGTCCAATACGGCGAAAGCGTCCGGCAAAACGGTCTATGTCACGAAAACCGGGAAGCGCTACCATTACGACAACCATTGCAACGGCGGCACCTACTATGAATCCACGCTTGACGAGGCCGAACAACGCGGCTTGACGCCCTGTCAAAAGTGCGTCAAATAACAAGAGATGAACGTGTAACCGCTGTCATGCCCATATCAGCGCAACGGCGGATAGGAACACGTCTATCACAAAGAAGGGGCAGTATCTATGAGTGAATTATGCAAACGGGTACAATGGCTGGATTCCATACTGGACACGGACAAAATAATTTCCGGGGAGTTCAATTCCATCAGGGACATTAAACTCTATTACGCGATAAACCGCATTCCCTACAGGCTCTGGCACTCCCGCGAGGGCTTTATGCACTTCCGCGTGAGCAAGGACGGCACATTCTCCAACGATGATATTTATTATCAGCCGGACACGATTTCCGGGTATATTCCGCCCATGTCCCGTGTGCTGGAACTCGGTCCCGGACAGGGCGCGAACCTGCTCTATCTCGCCGGACGCCATCCCGATTCCTATTTCTGCGGCGTGGACTTGCTCCCCGCCAAATTCAAAGACCCCCCGTCGAATCTGCGTATCATCAAGCGCGACTACTCCGACATGTCCAATTTCCCGGACAACGTCTTTGACGTGGCTTACGCCATTGAGACCATTGTACACAGTTCGCAAAAGGACAGGATTTTCAAAGAGGTTTACCGCGTCCTGAAACCCGGCGGCGTGTTCATCGTGTATGATTATACATTGCTGCATGAATACGCCAATTACGACCCGTTGACCCAAAAGGCAATAGCGCTTATCTCGAAAGGCGGAACTTCCCCGCTGATTGAATCAGAAACGGCTTGGCGGAATTACTTCACATCGAACGGCTTCCGCGAGGAGAAAGCCGGGGACTTGTCGGAGCGGATACTGCCCGACTTGAAGCGTCTGCAACGCAAGTCCGAGCGCGTCCTGAAGTACCCGAACCGCACGAAATGGGCATTCCGGTTGTTCCCGTCGCTGTTCGCAAACAATGCTCTGCTCGCTTATCTGACGCACGACGCCTGTCAAGAGGGCGTGTTCCACTACAAAGAATGGATATTCCGCAAGTGACGCAAAGCAAGCCGCCCTGTCAAAAGTGCGTCAAATAATGTGAAAAATTCTGTCCGGACGGAACACGCCCGGACAGAGTTTCGTTTACTTGTTCTCCGTCCCGGCGGACGCTTCCGGGGGCGTGGGTTCGTCGTCTTGGTCGAGCAGTCGCAGTCCCGCCGTGCTGGTCACGGGCAGTGAAAATACAATCGACTGCGCCTGTGTCTCCATACCCGCCTTTTCCATCACGGATTTCATGATAGCGTTTTTTCCGGCGGTTTTCGTGACAATCAACGTAATGTCCTTTTCGGCGGCGAGCGAAATGCCCAGAAACTTTTCGGCGCGTTCCATGCCCGTGCCGCGTGCGTGCAGGACTGTCCCGCCGTGTGCGCCCGCCTCTCGCGCCGCGTCCATGACAAGTTCATTGTAGCCCTGATTGCTGATGACGATTAAGAGTTCCCGGTTGGTGCCTTGCATGACGCTTTCTTCCCCCTTTGTCCAGTTCTGCCCGTCGACCATGAAGCGGAGTTCCCGCTTCCCGCCGATACTGCTCATGGGTACGGTAAACGCGATTCCGGTACCCGGAATGTCAATGCGTATTTTCTGTTCGAGGTCACGCTTGAGGGATTTCCACGTCTGTTCCGTGACCACGGACAGCGCTAAAGCGCGTTCCGAACCCGTCAGCCCTAACAGGCTTAACACTTCTCCGCTTGCGGTACCGTGTCCAAGCGCAATCATGTTCACGTAGACTTGGTGCAGACGGTAGAGGGAGATAAAATCCCGAAGGCGTCGCCTGTCCATGACTGTCACCATGAGATACATGTTCGTCTCCCTCCTTACAGTTCAATAATGGCGTAATCGTCGAGCGCGGCGAACGGGTCTTCACCGACAGGTGTTTCCCCGGCCTTGCCGTGTCCTTGCAGACGGTACGCCAGTCCCAGAAGTTGGATTGCCACAAGCGGGGTCATGGCGACCATGGCAACCACGCCGAAAGCGTCCGTGACGACGTTCCCGCCCACCGCCAGACACGCCCCGGTTGCGAACGGTAACAGAAATGTAGCGGTCATGGGTCCCGACGCCACGCCGCCGGAGTCGAAGGCAATCGCGGTAAAGATATCGGGTACGAAGAACGTCAGCCCCAGCGCGAGGGCATAGCCGGGAATCATGAAATACATGACGGGCAGTCCGGTCAGCACCCGGAACAGTGCCAGCCCAATCGACACCGACACGCCCACCGACAATGTACGTTGCAAGAGTTGTCCGGGTACCGCGCCGTTGGTGAGTTCCTCCACCTGACGCATGAGGACGTAGACGGCGGGTTCGGCCTTGACAATGTAGAAGCCTATCAGCATACCAATGGGAATAACGACCCAGCGGAAGGGAAGTTCGGCGAGTGTCTGTCCGAGATACGTACCGGCGGGCATGAATCCGACGTTGACGCCTGTCAGAAACACCACTAAGCCAATATAAGTGTACAAAATGCCGATTCCGATACGGATGAGCGTATTTTTGCCCAGATGGAGACTGAACACTTGAAACAGTCCGAAAAATCCGGCAATGGGAAGCAACGCCCTTGCGATTTCCTCCATATACGTCGGGAAGGCCTCCACGAAAAGCTGACGCAGTTCGAGAGAGTGCGTGACAGTCGGGACAAGGGTTTCAGCGTAGTCGGCGCTGTCGGGGCGGAAAATCAGGCTCAGAAACAGGACAGCGATTATCGGCCCCACCGAACACAGCGAAATCAGCCCGAAACTGTCATCCGCGGCGTGGCGGTCGCTTCGGATTGCGGAAATACCGATTCCGAACGCCATAATAAACGGCACGGTCATAGGCCCCGTTGTGACGCCGCCCGAATCAAACGCCACCGCCAAGAAGTCGGACGGCGTGAACAGCGTCAGAAGAAAGAGCAGGCCATAGGAGGCAATCAACATCGTACGCAGTCGGACGCCTAACAGAATCCGCAACAGCGCAAACACAAGGAACAGTCCCACGCCGCCCGCGACAGAGAATATCAGCGTATTGTTGGGAATGGACTGCACCTGATTCGCCAGCACCTGTAAATCCGGTTCCGATACGGTGATAAGGAATCCCAGCAGGAAACCGATAATGAGTATCAGGGACAGTTTTCTTGTCCGGGTGATACGCGCTCCCATGTGCTGTCCCATGGGTTCCATGGACAGTTCCGCGCCGAGGGAGAAGAACATATTCCCCACCACGAGCATGACGCCGCCGAACAGAAACGCCAGTAGCACACTGGGCGTCACGGGGGCGATTGTCAGCGACAGCACCAGCACAATGGCAACCACCGGAAGCACCGCCGCGACAGCCTCATTTAACTTTTCCCAAAGCCTTGTCCGATACACAGTCTGACCCCCTCATATCTTTTCCGCGTTCCCGGCTATAGGCTTACTTTGTCCCAGCGTGGCCTGTGGCCTTTGTCCGCGCCCATACACGCACATTTTACACGACTATCCACGCTTTGTCAAGGAACGCGAAAGCAAGCCTTGTGGAAATTGACGCTTGCGGTCACACCGAAAGTAGGGTATACTATACACTCGACAATCCGTGTTGAAAGGATGATGACAGGTATGACGGGAATGAATATGAAGGCGTACAATCTGCTGACCCACGCCGAACGTGAACAGGAGTACGCCGCTTTACATGAGCGCTGGGTCAAGTTCCGTGACAGCGGCCTCAAGTTGAATATGGCTCGCGGCAAGCCCGGCAAGGAACAGTTAGACGTTGTCAGCGGAATTTTTTTCCGGATGTTGGAGCATGACGAATACCTGTCTGACGGGGAGGACGTGCGCAACTACGGCGAATTAGCCGGACTGCCATCGGCGCGGCGTCTGTTCGCGGACATTCTCGACTGCAAGCCTGAACAGGTCTTTGTCGGCGGCAACGCCAGTCTGCAACTCATGTACGACACCATTTCCAAGGGCTACACCCACGGACTGTTACACAGTTCCGGCCCGTGGTTCAAAGAGGGCATGCTTCGCTGGCTCTGTCCGGTTCCCGGCTACGACCGACACTTCCGCATTACGGAAGATTTCGGCTTTGAGATGATTACCGTACCCATGACCCGCAACGGCCCCGATATGGACTTTGTGGAGTCCGCCGTCAAAGACCCCAGCGTGAAAGGCATGTGGTGCGTGCCGAAGTATTCCAACCCGCAGGGCGTGATTTACTCCGAGGAGACAATCCACCGTCTGGCGTCCATGCGCACCGCCGCGCCCGACTTCCTGTTAATGTGGGATAACGCCTATGTCGTGCACGAGTTCGAGGGCGATTATGTGCCGTTCCCGGACATGATTTCCATCTGTGCCGAACACGGACACCCCGAACGCGTGATAGAGTTCGCGTCCACGTCGAAAATTACGCTTCCGGGCGCGGGCGTGTCGTGTTTCGCCTGTTCCGTCAACAATATGACGTACCTGAAGCGGCTTTTGTCCGTACAGGCCATCAGTTTCGACAAGGTGAACCAACAGCGCCACGTACTTTATCTGCGGAGTAAGGAACACACGCTTGACCTCATGAAAGAACACGCCGCGATTCTGCGCCCGAAATTCCGCTGTGTCGAGGAGACGTTAGAGCGCGAACTTGGACGCTTGGACATCGCCTCATGGAATCATCCGAAAGGCGGCTACTTTATCTCGCTGGACGCCATGCCGGGGACGGCGCGCCGCGCCTTACACCTCTGTCATCAGGCGGGCGTGACCATGACGGCGGCGGGCGCTACGTATCCCTACGGCCTCGACCCGCTGGACAGCAATATCCGTATTGCGCCCTCGTATCCGCCCATTGGCGAACTCCGCAAGGCGGCGGAAATTCTCTGTGTGTGCCTCAAAATGGCCGCGCTCGAAAAGCTGGATATGTAACACAAAAAGCCCTCTCCCGCGCAAACGGGAGAGGGTGCAACTCAGGCCGGGAAACTGACCGGATTACCAAGAAAACGTGACAATTTTACCGGAAATGTCGGGCTTTGTGCGTCTCCCGCACGGCGGGGGAGGTGTCGCGCAGCGGCGGAGGGGGAAACAAACCTTGACAACGGTTCCTTTACGCATATTTCACCGCACAGTTTCAGACTTCTTCCCGGCACGCCGCGTATCGCGTTACAGGTTTCTTCTCGCCACGCCGGAACGCCGCGCCGCGTCGGCAACTGCCTCGGCGACTGCCGGACCGACACGGGGGTCAAATGCTTTCGGGATGATATAATCCGCGTTCAATTCGTCGTCGGAAATCAAACCGGCAAGCGCCCGCGCCGCCGCCATTTTCATTTCCTCGTTAATGTCGCTGGCTCCCACGTCGAACGCGCCCCGGAATACGCCCGGAAACGCGAGTACATTGTTAATCTGGTTAGGGTAGTCACTGCGCCCCGTGGAGACAACCGCCGCGCCGCCCGCTTTGGCGTCCTCCGGGAAAATTTCCGGGGTCGGATTGGCGCACGCGAACACAATCGCGCCTTGGTTCATAGTCCTGACCATGTCGGTTGTGACCATGCCGGGGGCGGACACGCCGATAAACACGTCCGCGCCGGTGAGCATGTCCGCCAGAGAGCCGGAACGGCGGGACAAATTTGTAACCTCCGCCATTTCCTCTTTAATCCAGTTGAGGCCGCCGCGCCCCTTGTAAATCGCGCCCCCGCGGTCGCACATGGTAACGTCCTTGACACCGGCGGACAAAAGCAGTTTTGTAATGGAAATTGCCGCCGCGCCCGCGCCGGATGTGACGACTTTGACTTCCTCTTTCCGCTTGCCGACGACTTTGAGCGCGTTTGTCAGCCCCGCGAGCGTAATAATGGCGGTGCCGTGCTGGTCGTCGTGGAAAATCGGAATATCAATCATGGGATGTTCTTTCAGTTTCCGCTCAATCTCGAAACAGCGGGGGGCGGAGATATCCTCCAGATTGATTCCGCCGAACGAACCCGAAATCAGGGCGATTGTATTGACGATGGTGTCCACGTCCTTGGACTTGATACACAGCGGGAAGGCGTCGACGCCGCCAAAATTCTTGAACAGGACACATTTCCCCTCCATGACGGGCATACCGGCTTCGGGGCCGATGTCGCCCAGTCCCAGAACCGCGGTGCCGTCCGTGATGACCGCGCAAAGGTTGTGGCGGCGGGTCAGAAAGAAACTCTGTTCATAGTCTTTCTGGATTTCCAGACAGGGCGCGGCGACGCCGGGCGTGTAGGCCAAAGACAAGTCATCCTCATTGTTGGTCGGGACGCTAGCCGTTACTTCAATTTTGCCCTTCCACTCCCTGTGCAGTCTGAGCGATTCCTTTGCGTAATCCATGCCGACACCTCTTTCTATAAATATGTTGCTATCATACCATAAAAGGCATAGACACACAAGCACTATTTTACCCCGGCGCGGGAAACTTTCCGCCTCCCGCACGGCGGTGGGAGGTGTCGCGCAGCGACGGAAGGGGCAAAGCCTCCCCCGGACGTATCCGGGGGAGGCTGTTATGTCCGAACGCGGTTCAGTTCGCGGACATGATTTTCACGCCGCTGGCGGGGAAACCGGTCTCCGACATGGCAATGTCGGCGATACGCGCCACATCTTCGGCCTGTAGCGCCTCGTCGCCCGTCGACACGACCACGCTGACACTCCCGTCCCCCATGAACGCCACGCAGTCCTGATACCCTTTCGCCGTGACAAGGTTCTCAATCTGGGCTTCTTTCATGGTGTAGCTGGCAAGGACTTGGATACCCTCGGAGGCCTCATGTTGCGCGGCCTCGGAAGCGTCGGGACGCTGTGCGGCCTCCTGCAAGAGCGACACGGCGTTGTCCCGCGCCTGCTGACGCGTCAGACGCGCCGACGCGAAGTAATCCGCGCCGGAGTACGCCGCCGCGCCGTCGGTGACAATCCCGGTGTCGTCGCCGGACAGCGGCACGGCCTCGGCGTCCTGTACGCCCGGTTCCTGTCCCGAAACAAGCGTGGCCTCGCCTAACAGTTTTGTCCCGGACGCGGCCTCGACTTTATCGGCGTCGAAGGTGTCGAAGGTTCCGGCGTACTTCCAGTTCAGCGCGACCGCCGCGCACACCAACACAACCATTGTCGCCACAACCGCGTTGCGTTTCCACTTGGATTTCATCGCGTTTTTCCTCCTCCAGACAATCACTGACATTTTACCACCGCGACCCGGTTCGCGGGCAGTCCGGTCAGCGCCGTGACCGCCTCCGTCACCGCCAGCTTGACCGCCGGCAAATCCCCGCCCTCGCATACTACCAGCGCCCCCCGGTATGTCGCGCTCTCCGTCCGCGTCACGACGACCGCTTCCCCGTTCCGGGCGTCCAGAAGGACTGTCTCGGAGCTTTCGGAGTATTCGTCCCCGCGAAAAGAGATTTTTCTGTCCCGCGCCAAGGTCTGTGCCGGACTGCTCTCCTCCGTCAGCAGTACCCACACCGCGCCCACGTCCCGGATTTTGCCCAACGCCGCCTGTAAGTCGCCTTGCAGGTCCCGCGACTGTGGCGCGGGAGTCGGCACCGCCGCCGCGCCGCGTGGCTCCGTCGGCCACAACATCAGCGCCGCGCCAAGCGCTATCACCAGCGCCGCGAATTTGTACTTGTCCCATGCCGCCCGCACTCCTTCCGCACTCATGGCAATCTCTGCCTCTCCCGGTAGAATCTCCGCTTCTTATGTATGCGGCGGCGCGGGCAATTATGACACCCCCAACTCTTTCACAAGAGCCGGGGGTGTCGTACTGCTGTTGTTGTTACGGTGTTGCGGGCGCTATCGGTTCTGTCGGCTCCGCGTCCAGCGGAACCGGGGCAGACGCGCCGTTTCCGTCTACAGTGAACCAGAACCAGTTATCATTTGTCGCCGTGATTCTGGCGTAACCGTCCGGAACCGTGGTCTCGTGCAGATAGTACGTCCCGTACGGGAGATTCCCGACCCAAAAGACGCCATTCGACGCAGAGGTCAAACCGCTTGCCATCACTGTTTTGTTATAATACAGGATATCGAATACGGCGTCTTTCAGAGACCCGTTTTCGCCAATCTTGCGCAGAATGACCGGGCTTTGCTTGTCCGTGTTTGTGTCCGAGAAGATGTTCATGATACCGAATTTTGAGATATCCGGCGTGGGCTTTCCGTTACTGTCCTGCAGGATGTTTCCGGCGTCATCCAGCAGGAAAACGCCAAATTCCTTACCATCCCACACATTTTCCCCGCCAACACAGAGAAGGTACTTTTTCTCCGGCTCCGGTTTGAATCCTGCCGGAGTGACCGTTTCCTTCATGTAGTGGACGCCGTAAGGAACCATAAGAAACTTGATATTGCCGTCCACATCACTGGTTGCTTCGATACCCTCATCATCTTCAGGTCGGCACCGGAAATCCGAGTAGAGCCTAAACGTAGCGTCTGGCAGAGCGCCACCGGAACCGTTCACTTTCTGGAAGAAGTTGTTGACCTCTATGTCTTTTTGCTTGTTGGTGAACTCGGCTTTGGATTCGGTTCCGCTACTGATAGTCCCCGTGCCGCCGTTGCTTGTGGTTGTGAAGTCGCTGTTTTCCGTCTCAGTGACAGTGTAGCCGATACCCGCCGGTAAGCCCGTCGCGGTTACGCTCCCGCCGTCTCGCAATTGGAACACATTCGAGACGTTATTATGGAACGTCATACCGTCATAAGTGCCGTCTTGCACTGTGCCGCCGGTCAGCGTGACCGTGAAGGCAAAGTTCGTGGTCAAGTCTCCGGGACGGGAACTTTTTACTGTCTTGCTGACGGTCAAACTTCCCGTCTGGCGTGTGTTGGTGAATGTCACATGGGAGTCCGCGCCCTTGCTGATGGTGCCGACCGCGTACGTGTTGACATCCGCGCCTGTGGCGTCTGTAATGGTGGTGGTCATGTTGTCAACGGGCGTCTCGCTGACCCGGTAGGCCAGCCCGCACGGAAGATTGATAGTTTTACTTGTTCCGCCCGGTATCGTGACATTATCCGACACGCCACTACCGCCGTTAAAGCGGACGCCGGAGAACGTATACGACGGATATTCACCAAGAGACGCCCCGACAAAGTTGCCGGTGTCGTCGAGCTTGCCCAGTTCGATTTTGAAGACATAATTTTTAGTTCTGTCTTCCAAAACAGAGCTGTCGACGTTCTTGGTAATCGTCAGACTGCCGGTTTTGCGGGTGTTGGTGAACGTCGCGGTAGCCGCGTTTGCGCTGATGGTACCCTTCGCGCCCGTGCTGATTGTCGTGAAGTCATCGTCCGGCGTCTCGGTCACTTCATAGCGGACATCTTTTGGCAATTCCTGTGCTTCCACTTCTTGACCGTGTTTCAGCGTGAACTCCGCGACGCCGTCTTTGAACGTCATACCGCCGTAGGGTTTGCCGTCCGGGTATTCCACCGTATTACCAATGGTCGTATCGTTCAGCGTGACCGTGAAGGTAAATTCTTTGTTTTCGTCCAGCGCTTTTGTGTAATTACTCACGGTCTTTTTGACTTTCAAAGCGCCCTGTTTCCGGGTGTTCGTGAACGCCACGGTAGAGCCGTCTGTGTTGATAGTACCCATGTTAGTGGCTTTCGTTTCGCCGTTCTCTGTGACGGTGACAGCGGTATCAAAGTTAGCGTCGGGCGTCTCGGTCACGGTGTAGTCGACATCCGTCGGGAGTTCGGAAATCGTGACGGACTGACCGTTTTTCAGCGTGACCTTTGCCGCGCCGTTTTTGAAGGTTACAGTTTCCGTGATTCCGTCGGGATTTCTCACGGCGTCGAACGTCTTATTGATTCTTGTGTCACCCAGTTTCACGTTGAACGTAAAATCAGTGTCGGCGTCCTCGGTCAGTCCGTTGAGTACAGTCTTGCTGATTTGCAAGGCACCCGTTGCGCGGGCATTCGTAAAGGTAGTGGTAATGCCCGCCGCGCCGATAGTTCCGCTTTCGTTGGTTTTGCCGGTGTTGTCGAAGTTGTCCGGGATATTCACTTCCTCCACCCGGTATTCCATTTCCCGCGGCAGGCCGGAGATAGTTTTTGTCGAGGCTCCTTTGATAGTAACCGTTGCGACGCCCTCGGTAAATGTCGCGCCTTGGTAAGCCTTGTTAATGCTCTTATCAGCGGTGAACTCGCCGTTGATGGTCGTGCCAAGGCTGACTTTGAACGTGAACTGGGTATCCCGGTCGGCGTAGCGGTCGCTTTCGAGTACCTTACGAATGGTAAGTTTTCCGGTCTGGCGGGTGTTGACAAACGTGGATGTAATGACGTTATCGGTAACGCGCCCCATACTGTTTGTTTTGCGGGTATTGAGGAACCCCGGCACGCTCTCCTCTGTTACGGTGTAGTTGACGTTATAGGGCAGGCCTATGGCCTCTTTATATTCGCCGTCTTTGAGTGAGAACGTGGCAACGCCGCTGACAAATTTCATGGCGGTATCGCCCTCGCCGTACGTGTGGGTAACAGTTCTGTCACTCAGTGTCACGGTGAAGCTGAACGACACATCCTTGTCGGCGGCGGCGTCGCTGGAGACCGTCTTTTTGACGATTAAGCCGCCCTTTTTGCGCGTGTTGGTGAACTGGACATTGTTCTCACCGGGTTGCAGGTCGACATTCGACACAGAGGAAGTTTCTTCATCGTTGACCTTGGTTGTGGTGTTGAAGTTGCTGTTGTATTTCTCCGTGACGGTGTATCGGATACCGGTGGGGAGGTTTGACGCCGTGACCGGGTTGCCGGGCGTCAGTGTGAACTCCGCCTTGTTGCCGGTGAAGGTCATATCCCCGTAGGTGCCGCTGATAAGGTCATTCTTATCATTGGAGAGCAGTACCGTGAAGGTAAATTCTCTGTTCTTGTCGTCGTCATCATCGCTCTCAACGGTTTTTGTCACGGTCAGATTGCCGGTCTTGCGGGTGTTGGTGAAGTCGACCGTATGCGCGGAGGGCGCGTCCTCTTCATTGCTGAACGTACCCGTTACGCCGATTCCGTATTTGTCCACTCCGTTCACGTTGATTCTGATGTTTTTGTCCGCGTCGGAAACTTCGGTTCCGTCGTTGACGACTGCCGTTGTGAAGCCGCTGTTTTCGGTTTCCATGACGGTGTATCCGCCCGTGAGGCTCCCGCCCATCGACGGAAGATACAGCGCGGTTTTGGATTCGCCGTCTTTCAGGCTGAACTCCGCGACGCCGTTGGTGAAGTTCATGGAGGTTTTCCCCTTGCCGAGTTCCCCGTTAATACTGCTGTCAACGATTACGGTAAAGTGGAAGGACATATTCCGGTGGTCACTGTTCAGGGGGCTGGATACGGTCTTGCTGACCGTGAGGGACTGCATTTTCACCCATATGACTTTGTTCTCTGTATCATGCTTCCAGCCGCGCAAAGCGTTTCTGTCGTTGACAAACAGGAACAGGTTGTCGTCTCCCGTCCGGGTACCGAACAAGTCCCCCTCCCCGCCGCGTGTCTTATAAGGGTCGGTAGCATCATCGCCCGGCACATACACGCCGATAAGCGCGTCCACCCCAAGGCCGCTGGTGTTGATTACGGCGTCCGTGTCCTGATTCAGTTCGACGTTGCACTTTATGTTGTCGCCCTTTGTGTTGTTGTACACCACAACATTGTCGGAGAAGTACAATTTGGACCCCGTGTTACCCACGGAAATACCGCCGCCCGTGGTGGCGCTGTTGTTCTGGACAGCGCCGCCGGACATGTTCATGGTCTTTTTGTCCGCGACGAACACGCCGCCGCCACTGCCGGAAGCGGTACACTTTGTGATACTACCGCCCGACATCGTAAATGTGCCGTTGTTCACGAACACGCCGCCGCCGTTGCCGGAAGTCGCACTACAACTCCGGATTTCGCCCTTGCGGAACTCGAACGTCTGCCCTTTGTCTTTCATATAAACGGCACCGCCGTTTTGCGCTTTACAGTTCTCGATTGTTCCGCCGTCTATCACGAGATTTCCGGACTTTACACAGACGCAACCAGTACCACTACTGTCCACCGTGTTGTTACCCTTGCGGATAATCGCGTGTTCTCCCAGTGTTGCCGTCACGGTGTTATCGGTATCTTTTATCAGGAAAAGAGAACCCTCCGTATTTGTCGGGATATCAGCTCCGTCCAGAATGATATTTTCGAGCGTAAAGCTGACTTTCGCGGTCACGAGACTGTTTGATGTGCTTATCCCCGTGGCGGTGGCTCTGACAATGGTCGCGTACGAATCCTCGCCCCTGTACGGGAAGCCGTCCTCGTCATCTTTGCCCGCCGTGGTGAAGGTGATGTGCTGCCACGTATTATCCTTATTGGTTCCGATATAATTGCTCACCTTGTACGACTCCAACATCTTGACACAGAAATCGGTGCCTTCATAGTGGGAACCGTCCGCGTAATACAGCATGTTCCGAATTTCGGACCGGCTCTTTCTTAAAAAGGCAAATGCCGCGTCGGGGTTCGTGTTCGTTATTTTACCGTTATTGACGTAGTTGTCCAAGTGGTCAAATACGGCGGCGTCCGCCTGATTCTCGTCGAAATAGAGCAGGTTTCCGTCCGCGTCGGTAATCTTGCAGACGGGCGGAGCGCCCCAGAGAATCTTTTTGGGGGTTTCGCGGTCTATCGCGCCATAGAGGTCGTTATCGTCGCCCTTGAAAGCGTCCATGTTCGCGGGACGGTCGTCATCCGCAAGCCCGAACTTTGTGCCTTTGTTTCTCGCGTTCAGGACGCGCAACTCACTGTTGTCGCTCAAATGACTTTTTATCCTGACACAATCTTCCTTGTTCACGCCGCTTTGCATGGGAAGTCTGAGGTTGGACGCGGTGCCGTTGCTGGTCTCATTTTCGCGTACGATGATGGTATCCCGGTCGCTTTCACTGTTAGGGCCGACGGTCAACGTCTTTTCGTCGGGCATATATACGCCGGCACCGTTGTCCGCAGTGCTGTTCAGGAGAGAGTTATTTGTAATAGTTGTGTTGTTGCAGAGTGTTACGTTACCGCTGGCGTACACGCCGCCGCCTCTGTAGCCGGATTGATTGCCGCGTATGGTGCAGTGGTCGAGGACAAGTTCCAGTCCGGCGCTCTGGCAAATGCCGCCGCCGCCTTCTGATTGTCTACCATTTTCGTCCATAGCCGCTTTCGCGGTGTTATTCTCAAAGGTACAGCCTGTTACAGTAGTGTTCCGGTACGTTGTACGGAACGCGCCGCCACGACAATTGGCGTAACAATACTCGAAAGTGCAATCCTCCACCGCGAGTGATGTGTTACCGGATGCGCTGGCGCTTGTATCCTGCAGATAGGCGTTGAACGCGCCGCCGTTTCGCCCCGGCTGAACGCCATTTTTCCCGTCCATTTCTGTGGCCTGACAGTATGAGAACTCACACCCCTTAACCTTGGCGGTGTAACTGTCGAGTTCCAAGCCGCCGCCCGCCCGCGCCTTACACTCTGTAAAAGTACAGCCAATGACGGAAGAACGGGAGTCCGCACGATAAGAGTAAGCCGTGTCAATTCTATGGAACACCGCCCCGCCTTGGTCGTAGGCCTCGCAGTAACGGAAGTGACAGTTCGTCATCTGGAAATCTACGGCGGTTGTCCAAATCGCGCCGCCGCCCATACGACTGTCTCCCGTGGAAGTGCAGTGGTCAAAGTTACAATCGAAAATGTGGAGTACGCAAGCGTCACCCTTATCATTTCCCACGTAAACCGCGCCGCCGTTTCCGGCTCTGAAATTCTGGAAGTCACAGGATTTAATCGTCACAGTACACCGACTTGCGTTGACAACGCCGCCGTTGCTCGAACCGAGCTGGTAGCCGTTGAAGTTCAGATTTTCGATGGTCAGCGCGGTTCCATCCGGGGTTCCGTTCGCGGCGGCGTTCTTATTCACCGTGATAAACGAATTGCCGTTGCCTTGGTCGCGGCTGATGGTTGCGCGTTCGCCCTCGCCTCTGTAAAGATATTCCTCGCCGCTCTCCGGCTTGGTGGTCGCGGTGGTGAGCGTGAAATTCTGACCATTGGAAATATTCGGCTTGTCCCCCGATGGAATCGGATAATCCTGCAACAGCTCGATTTTGACGGTTTGACAAGGGTTGCCGTTCTCGTCTATGACGGGGTTGCCGTTCTCATCCGTGACGGGAACTTTATACATGTAGCCTGTCTCCACGGCTTCCTGCAAACTGGGATAGGTGTATTCATTGATTTTATTGCCGTCCGCGTCGCGTTCCACAATTTTACAAATCATGGTGGCCTTGCCGAACACAATCTGAATCGTGGAATTATTACTAAAGGTTTTTCCGGTGATGTCAAAGGCGGTCATTTGCGTGGGAGTAAGTGAGGCTTCCTGTTTGGTGGGGTTTTTATCCGCCGTGTCGTAGGAGTAGTCGACGGATACATTCTCTCCAAAGCTGTCGCCGAAAGAACCGTTGAGCGCATACTGTTTACCACGCACGCCGGGGAACATCAACTTGATGTTGTTCTTTGGCGGTAATATCAGGTCACTGGCCTGAACGGGAACAAAGTGGTTCACGGTCGCGCCATTGTGGACGACGACAAAGCCGAAGCGGTTTTCCGCCACGTTGATATTATTGTCCAGTATCAGGGAACGGATGTTCAACGGGTACTCCGTGTTGTTGGCGATGGAGACATAGGCCGGGAGAGAGTAGTAAAGAATCAGGGTATCGACGTTGGTTACAGGGGGGGCGTCGTCGTGACGGATAGCGCTCCAGTTTCCGGTGGCGCTGTCCCAATTGACTTTGGAAAGACACTGGCTGTATTGGTTATCACCGGGCAAAAACGCGCAGGCAAACACCACGTCACTATTATTGGAATTCAGTGTCTTAGCCTTGGCTAAAAGTTTGGTATCCGTGCCGATATCAGAGACAAAGTTCTGAATGTCGGCGGGGTAATAATCGTCCATGCTGATGAATCCAGTATCCGGCTCCGGTCGCACTGGCGGTCGGGTGGCGCTGTCGCTGAAGTCCGCGACATAGTAGACCTTAACCTTTAACGGCTTTCCCCAGACAAGCCGACTGTCTTCGACACTCACGGTCATGCCGGGTGTGCGGTCATTGCAGAACGCGTTACCTGCCTCCGCGTTCGTACTGGTGCAGACGCCGAACTGCTTCTGTGACACGCCGCGGTTTTTGTACACGCTTCCGTCACCCGGCACATAAATGCCGATTTGCTTGGGTTTGGAGTCCAATCCCACAAGCGCGTTGATGATAGCTGGGGAATCCACGTTGAGACAGACATTCGCGGGAGAGGCGCTTGTCTCGTCTGTCTCATCCCCGGTCGTTTTGGACAGCGTATTATCAATGATTTTCGGAGAGCCGGTGAATTGCAGTCTGACGGAAGCCGAGCCGATACCCACCGCGCCGCCGTTCTCGTTCGTGGCGACGTTCCCCGTGATTTCGCCGCCCGAAAAATTGGCGTTGCCGGAATTGATGAAAATCGCCGCGCCGTTGACCGCCATATTCTCGCCGCCGATTTTGCCGCCTTCGACTGTGACGCCGCTTTCGACGTAAATCGCGCCGCCGTACGTTGTGGCGCTGTTGCCCGCGAGTACGCCGCCGGAGATATCCACTGTCGCGCCGTGGGCGTACACCGCGCCGCCGTTCTGCGTGGCGCTGTTGCCCGTCAGGGTACCGCCGGAGATGTTCACCGCGCCGCCCGTGGCGGAAATCGCGCCGCCGTTTTGCGCCGTGTTGCCCGTCAGGGTGCCGCCGGAGATGTCGACGGTGCCGCCGGTACTCTGAATCGCGCCGCCGTTGCCGCTGTTCTTGGCGTTTCGGATTGTCGCGCCGCCGGCGATATAGAGTGTGCCGCTGTTGACAATCATGGCGTTGTTTGCCGTGACATTCCCGCCGTTGCCGTCAAGGATGATTCTGCTGTCCAGTTCCTCGCCGCCTAAGTTCAACGTGCCGTGGTTCGTGAACATGACGCCGGTATGCCCCGGTGCGCGGGTAATGGTGGCGCACTCGCCTTCATACTCCGAGGCGGTGGACAGCGTAATATGACAGTTGGCGGGAATGTTGACCTCATCCGCGGCGGGCATGATGTAGTCCGTCAGCATTTCGATGATGGCGGTGCCGTCATACTCTGTCCGGGCATACCCGACCGCGCTGGAAATCGTCTGGAACTCCGTCCCCTCAATTCTGCAAATATTGCCCCGCACGTTGGTAAAGACAATGCTGGTCTGGCTCTCCGCCACGGAATAGAGCGACGCCGTGACATCCTCGTACTCGTCGTCGTTTATGGAAATCCATGTCGTATAGCGGTTGGGATTGTCCCCGATTTTCTCCTCCACGGTGATGGAAGCCCCCAGCGGAATGGAAAGTTTCTGGTCTCTTGTCCCGCCGCCGCTGACCGCGAGCGTAAACACGGCCTCGCCGTTTTCATCCGTTGTGATACCTTCGGCAAGCGGATAATCCCGGACAGGTTCTTCGTTATCGTCCGTCAGCTTCACGCCGAAAGCAAACGGTTCCGGGGTCGTCGCCAGTTCATCTTCGAGTGTTTTTCTGACCACCACCGCCGGATTGACGGTAATCCAGCCGTCTTCCACTTCAAAAGTAACCGTCTCAAAGTTCGGGTTGATGTTGCTGAAAAAGTCCGGTAAAAGGTTCATTTCCGTGGTTCCGGCGTCGGTACGTTTGGCCTCATTGTAGCCGTTAAATACGAAATCGTCCTCCGTGTATAAACCGGTGCTGAACGCCACATCGTACCCGCTGACGCTGTGTTCCGTGCCGTCATAGGTGAACGTGCCGGTATGGCCTGTGACAGTCACCGTCGCGTCAATCGGCGTAATGGTCTGATAGCCGTCCTCCACCACAAATTTCACGTTGCTGAAGTTGTCACTGCTGTTGTTGCTGAAACTGGCCTCCAACAGTCCCATATCGGTAGTACCGGCATTTGTACGGCTGGCGGTGGCGGTGCCGTTGAACGTGACATACTCCGCTTTGTACAGGGAATTTTCCACGACCTGTACATCATAGCCGCTGACGGTGTGTTCGGTGCCGTCATAGGGCACTGTGTTGTTATGACCAATGATATTGACGATAACCTGTTCCTCAAAGGGGGTAATGGTCACATAACCGTCCGTCACATCAAAAGTTACCGTCTTAAAGTTAGGGTTGGTGTTCTGAAACTGTTCCGCCGTCAGTCCCATGGGATATGTGCCGACATTAATTCCCGTAGCTGTCGCCTCGCCGCTGAACGTAAAATCCCCGTTGACATTGTACAAGTCCGTATCGGGGGTGGCGGTGTAGCCGGTGATACTTTGCTCTGTGCCGTTATACTCATACGTGTCGTTGTTGCCGATAATGGTCACGGTCGCGTTAATCGGCGTAATTTCCTGCCAGCCGTCCGTAATGACAAAGGTCACGTCAAAGTTGGGCTTGTCATTGACAAACTGCAATTCCATGAGTGTTTTGCCAACGTCGGTACGTTTAGCTTCCGCCGTGCCTTCGTTGTGGAAATCAGTCTCTTTATATAAGGTATCGCTGATTTTCACGTCATAGCCGCTGACACTGTGTTCCGTGCCGTTGTACACTGTCGTATCGCTGTTACCTGTGATAGTCACTGTAACCGGCCTCGACGTAATGGTAAAGTCGCCCGGTTCAAAGACTACATTGTAATTACCCTGTTCCGCCGCGCCGGACGCCGTGATAGCGTACGTTCTGACATCCTGCCCTGCCTCGCGGGACAGTTCATAGGAAATGACACTTTCCGTATCCCCGTTTTTAAGCCCGGTCACAGTCGCCGTCAGTGTGGGGTCGGTCTCGCCGGTATTGTCATAGACTTTCGTTTTTTTCTCTGCTGTGACTGTGACAGTTGCCCGGTCAATCGTAAATGTACCATTTACATAGGACACGTTATAGTTACCCTGTTCCGTCTCGCCGGACGCCGTGATAGCGTACGCTCCGACACCCTCTCCCGCCGCACGGGCAAGGCTATAAGTAATGACATCTTCCGTATCCTCATTTTTAAGCCCGGTCACAGTCACCGTAAATTCCGGGTCGTCCTCGCCGTAGACTTTCGTTTTGTCGTCCGCTTTCACGGTGACAGTCGCTTTCGTAATCGTCAGCGTACCCGGCACATAGGTCACGGTATAGTTGTCCTGCGTCGTCTCGTCGGTAAACTGGATAGCGTAATTCCCCACGTTTTCGCCTTTTACGCGGGACAGCGTATAGGAAATCCCTTCCGGCAAATCCGCCGGTTCCCCGTTCACTGTCACAGTCGCCGTCAGTTCCGGCTCCGCGCCGCCATAGACTTTCTCTTTGTTCTCCGCCGTGACCGTGACAGTCGCTTTCGTAATCGTCAGCGTACCCGTTTCATAGGTCACGGTATAGTTTCCCTGTTCCGCGTCACCGGTGGGCGTGATGGTATACATTCCGACACCCTCTCCCGCCGCACGGGACACCGTATAGAAAATGACACTTTCCGCGTCCTCATTCACAAGCCCGGTTACAGTCGCCGTCAGTTCCGGCTCCGCGCCGCCATAGACTTTCTCTTTGTTCTCCGCCGTGACCGTGACCGCCGCTTTCGTAATCGTCAGCGTACCCGTTTCATAGGTCACGTTATAGTTTCCCTGTACCGCATCACCGGCGGGCGTGATGGTGTACGTTCCGACATCCTCGCCCTCGTTGCGGGACAGTGTATAGGCAATGGTGACACCTTCCGGCAACTCCGCCGCTTCCCCGTTCACTGTCACAGTCGCTGTCAGTGCGGGGTCGGCCTCGCCGTACGTCTTGGAGGCCGGATTAGCTGTCACGGTAACAGGAATCAGTTCGGCGGACGTGTCCTCCGTAATGGTCAGCGTACCCGGCGCATAAGTCACGGTATAGTTGCCCTGTGTCGCCTCGCCGGTGGGCGTGATAGCGTACGTTCCGGCCTCATCTCCCGCGACGCGGGACAGCGTGTAGTTGACAGTATCCGTCCCTATAAGCCCGTCAACAGTTGCCGTCAGTTCGGGGTCTGCCGCGCCGTGGACTTTCGTTTTGTTGTCCGCCGTCACGGTAACGGCTTTCGGCGTGACTTCCAACGTACCGTTTATATAAGTAATGTCATACTGCCCGGTCACATTTTCGCCGTTCCTGTCCAAGATAACCGCGCCGCCGGGGACGTTCGCACTGCTTCCGGCGTTGGTCTGACTGCCCGTCACAGTGACGCTCTCGATACTGTCTCCGTCCCTAAGTCCGCTGTGCGTACACGTGGACACTGTCAGGGGGTTGCCGTCGTAAACTTTGGTGCCGCTGTTCGCCGTGATGGTCAGATTCAACCCGCCCACGTGGGTATAGCCTTCTCCGTCCGTAAAGCACGGGGTTCCTGTCGGAATATAGGGGGCAAGCGGCGTTGTACCCTGCTTGAACACGCCCCCGGTAATGCACAAAGCATATAGGTTGTCTGCGGCGCTGACAGGTGCCTCGAACAGTCCGCCGGTAATGGTGGTAATTTTGTCGTTTCCAGCCGAAACAGACACGCCATCGATTGTGCCGCCGCTGATTTTCGCTGTAGAGCGGTCTATCTTTATCGCCTCGCCTTGACCGTTATTGGTTACTTCGCCGCCGGTGATGATAGCTTTCGCGTTGTCCTTTACGTTGAGGGTGAGCTCGTTCGAACTGGACAGAGTGCCGTTCTTAATTTCAATAGAGGAATTGCTGTCTTCAACGGTCGCCGCCGGATATTGAGTGCTGGTAGTGCTTACGTTTGCGCCGTCAATCACTATCGAAGCGCCGTTGTCGGCATAGAGAACATAGCGGGAACTTTTGACTCTCAGGCCGCTTCCCAGCACAATAGTGCCGCCCTTGGACGCGTAGTTCTCTTTGGTCGCGTAGATGATATCATCCTTGTTATCAGAGGTAATCGTGCCGTTGATAATGGTCAACGCTCCGCCGTTCTTGGATGTGATACCCTGATTGACGTTCACCTGTAACTTATGCCCGTTCAAGTCTATCGTAAGCGTTTTGTTCGTGGAAAGAACGCTGTTCACGGTCACGTCCTTCAAAAGCGTTATCGTGTCCCTGTTCTGTGCATAATTCAGCGCCTCGGACAGCGTGGGATAGGGCGTGTCCCCGATTTTGGCCTCATATTCGGGTCCCTCTAAAAAATACGCCGGGAAAAGATTCGTCGTGAAGTCCACAAATTTTTCGCTGACAATGCCGCCCTCCACGATTTCCAGCGGCGCGGACACCGGCACCGGCTGGGACGCCGTCCCCACAAACGCGTACACCGAGAAAGAATCCGTCTCGAAGTCCAGCGCGCCGGAGCCGCCCCGTTTCAGGGACGGCGACACCACGCCGCCCCCGTCCAGAAAGTGCAGAACGCGTACCGCGCCGCTTCCGGGCAGGCGGAACGCCACCTTCACCGGCGCGGACGGCTCAATCTCCGTGCCGTCGGGGGCCAGACAGCGGATGTCGAACGCCCGCATACTGTCCACGCGTCCCAGTTCCGCCACGGCGCGGGCGTAACAGCGCCCGTAGCGCGTCCCCGACAGCTCCGCGACTTCCAGCGACGCCCCCGCCGGAATCCGCGCCGCCGCGCCGTACGTCACCGCGATTTCGTAGCTTGTGCCGTCCGAGGCCGTCAGTGTCCCCGACGCCCCGCCGAAACGCGCCAGTAATCCAAGCGTGATTACGCAGAAAAGCAGAATCCCCATTTTATGGTATCTGTTGAGAATCCCGTTCATCACTGTTCACCTCAATTCCGTTACGCGCCGTGTCCTTACGGCGATTACTTCGTGTTGATAACCTGTGTCTCCATAGGCCAGTCCCCGTAATGGGTTGTCATCCAGTCGGCGGTATAGGCTCCACTGTCATGAAGCTGACTGATGGTCTTAAACATATACTTGCCGCCGTAAAACTTTCGCAGAGTGTCATTGTAAGGCTTCGCGCCATTTGTACAGGGAGTGTAGGAGAGATAATCCGCGAGTGAATCATCCAACTTGCTCACATTCGGGTGGTCTTCTATGTTTCCCACGTTGGGAAGTTTCCCTGTAATGATGGACAAATAGCGGGCATTGGTAAATCTCGTTGTCGCGTCCGTTGCTTCTCCCGCGAACGCGCCCGCGTAATTGCCCCCCTCGACATAGCCGGTGACATAACAATTTTCGATTGTGCCGCCTTTTACGTCTCCGATAAGTCCTCCCGCGTTTTCGTCCGCCTTTACACTGGTTGTCGCGTAGCAGTTTTGCACGGTCAAGCTCGCCGTACTGGTTCCCGCACTGCTCCCGATAAGGCCTCCGGCGTTCTTTTTAGCGGTAACGTTATTATTGTACTCTACGCCGATTTCCTTTTCATCGTCATCTTTTTTTGTGATTACATGCCCTCCGGCGTAACTGTCGGACACTGTGACTTGTGTGCCGCTTTCGTTGTCAATTGCGCCAATCAGCCCCCCGGCGTCGCCTTCGCCCGACGTGACGTACACCGCCGCCGCGCTCTGCTCAATGATACAAGCGCCCGGTGTCTTGTCAGCCGGAATTTCTCCAAGCGCTATCTTTCCAATCAGACCGCCAGTAGAGGAGCTTCCTTGTATGGTTTGCTTCTCTTTGGACAAATTAGGGTCGATATCATGATGTACCAACACACGTTGCACCTTGGAATCGTCTTCCAAGACTTCCAGAACACCCGCAAGCGCTCCCGCGTTGCCGCCGCTGGACTTAACGCTGAAATTCACAAGTTCCAAGTCCGTGACGGTGGAACTGTGTCCCAGTTTTGCGAACAGTCCCGCGTTGCCGGATACGTCGATTTTGACATTGCTGATTTTCGCGGCACGAATCCGGTTGCCGAGGTTATCCGTGATTGTGCCGATGTACTCAATCTGCTCCTGATTCTCAATGGGCAGATAATATCCGTCCTTGGAGTGGGTAGTGTCACTGTATACCTCTACCGTTTCCGCTATCTTTTCTTTTTTCTTTAGTTTTTTCACATTCTCAACGAATTTGTCCCAGTACATGTCACTGGTCTGTTTCGCTTTGGTGATTGCGGTACTTGGGTTAGAACCAACATAGGAGATATTGGAATCCAGATTTTCCAAGTGGCGGAAATTGGCAATATCCGCGGCGGAACCGTCTACCGAGGCAAACAGACTGTTTGTTGTGGCGCTGGCACTGGTTGCGATATTCGTCAGTTCCGTATTGTTATAGGCTACCGCACGAATTACGATATCCTCACCGGGATACAGATTTCCACGAAATTCTTCCATCATCTTGTAAAAACGGGTGTTGGCTTGTGTCACGTCGTCGAGAATCACGCGGTAAGTCTTGACAAGGTATGGATTATTACTATAGAGTTCCTTGTGTGTTATATAATGATTCTCATCTACAGGATAACCAGAATTGTCGATTAATTCAATAGGTGTACACTTTTTCCCGCTCTGTACCCCGGTAATTTCAAGGTGCAGTCTTGCGGTTTTGAATGGCGAATCCCAGCGGTCTTTGTCCAAATTCGGGTTTGTGACCTCCACGTACAACTGTTCCGCGTTGACAATCTTGACCGTCGGCGGCGACAACGGTTCGCCCTTTTTCACGGGTGTCGGCGTACCTCCTGAAATCGTCGAGAACCATTCCGGGTCTACGCCATACCAGCCAATAATGGCGTGATTTGTTCCGTAATCGCCACGTTCTTGTTTTTTATCGTTTCCACAGTAGTCCCACAGTGTGCCTTCCGCTTCTGTTTCAGTGAATGTATAAGTAAATTTTCTGTTTACAGTTTCCCCCGTCTCTGTTTTCTCCGCCGCCGCGTAGAAAACATCCAGCACAAGGGCGGGATTCTTCTGGTAGCGGATAACATAACTGCCGCTCTTCAAAACCGTCTCATCCACCGAAGCGAAAGGCAACATCAGATTCAGCATATTCAGTGCGTTACGTGCGGGGATATGCTCCGCGACATAATAACGTATCTCTGGCGTGGTATCTGTCTCCACCTGATACAGTTCGCCCCAATCGGAATCGGAATCGGGGTCAATGCCCATGAAATTCTGACTTTCAGCCATAGTCAGGTGATTTTGCGCGGCGACGAAAATTTCACGGGCAATGCCGTCGAGTTCCACCTGCGTGAGCGTGCGCTGATAGTGTACGACATTGACCGCCGTCACACCCGACAAAATAGCGATAATCGCCACCGCCAGCGCCAGTTCCAGAAGCGTAAATCCCTCCGTGTTTCTGCGTGTTTTCATAGTATCCACCTCGATACTGCTAAGTGCGTTACGGGTTGAGCGTGTGAATGACATAATCATCATCTTCCAATGTTGCAAGGACGACCCTGCTTCCGTCCTTGTCCACTTTTTCCACTTTCAAACCACTGATTGTGAAAAAATCTCCGTTGTTCTGCGGATAGTTGATTGTGTCATAGGACGAAACAAAACTGGTCAAAATCAAATCGTTCTGTCTTCGCAGTTTTTCACTCGGTGCCAGAGGTTGATATGATTCCCGTGTCCTGTCAATGTCCAGATACTGAACAATCTGTATCCCATCGTCCTCATTGTTACGGATGTTGTAATAGCCTGTTTGCGGATGCTCAAAGTAGTCAATAGCTCCATTAGCTTTGAGTACAGGCTTGGAGACACACAGTCTGCTCCGTAAGGCAATCATGGTTGTGTTAAGGTACGTTTCGGCGTTGGCGGTGTCGACGGCTCTTTGATAGGTGTGTATCACGACGGGGATACCCTGCGCCGCCATGCCCGTCATGAGCGCGAGTATCAACATAGTGAGCATGAGTTCCGCGAAGGTGAAGCCGCCGGACGTGTGCAGTTTACGGCGTTTCGGTTCCATAAGAAATCACCTGCTCCCCGCTGTACTTGTCAGCGTCGGCAATGTAGAGTATCACGGGTGTATTATCCTCTATGAGTGTCGCGCCGCCGCTGGAAATGGAAATTGCCCCGGAGACTGTCCGTATACCGCCGCCGCTTCGGGTCTCCAAAAGCGTATTGAGTTCATTGACTGCGGCGTTCCAACTCCGCCCGGTCTTGGTCAGATTCACGGCGGGGGAAAGCATTTGGGCGAACATTATCAGAGAAATGGCGGAAATCAGCAGTGCAACAAGTGTTTCGACCAGAGTTTCCCCGCGCCGGTTGTGGAGTGTGTGAAGCATACGCGCCTCCTTAATTCCCGTAACTGACTTTGCCGATGTGCCATTCCATGGAATAGATGGTAGCGTCCCCGCCGGGGATTTCCGTATACCCCATGACATATTCCATGTTCAGGCGAAACTTTTCACTGTCGCCGTTGCCGTTTTCCAGTTGGAATGTCAGGCCGGACGGCGTGAAATTCACGGTGACAGTTGTTTGCAGACTATCTATTTCACCGTCATCAGTTTTCATTTTCAGTGTGTAGTCAGGGGGTGTCGTTTCCATGTCCTTTACGTCGTTTATTATCTGGGGATAAGGGTCTGACCACTGGATTTGAGGAGTTACGCGTTTGTCCAGCAGATAAACGGACTGGTCTATGACAAATTTTTCTTCGGTGTGTGCGTGGTTACGCGCTATCCAACTATCGCCGTGTTTTATCATTACATCGACAGTATCACCCGTGACCGTGACGCGGACAGACTTCCCGTCGAACTTTTGTCGGATAAGTTCGGCGGCGGAGGTGACGCTGAAATAGCGCTGGTCGAGTTTGGCGCGTTCGCTGAGGGTGCCGGAGGTAGCGGTACCGGCCGCCAGTACGACGCTTCCGGCCACCGCGCACACCAGAAAGAGTAACAGGGACAGCAGAAGCGTCATACCCTGACTGGAACGGAGTTTTCGTTTGAGTTGATTTTTCACGGTGTCCTCCCTTCCACTGCGGGGGTCGCGGGGATACAAAAAAGACAGTTTCCCGTTACATGTGGTGTCCACAGGCGGGCGAAACTATGCTTTTTTCGATTATAGCAAAGCAAACCATACATTTCAAGGCGGAAACGGAAAAATTTTCGGTTTGTTTACAATTTATTCAAATATTCGCGCCCGCAAGCGATTAAAATACCTTGTTCGCAATTTTTCGGCGGATGAAGTTCTCTTGCCCTCCCCCTTTGGGGGAGGGTGGCGCGTCAGCGCCGGGTGGGGGCGACAAGTGCGCTTTTCAGAAAATTACGCCGCCGCACTTGTCAGCGCGGCGGAAATCCGTTATAATGCTGGAAACGCTGGAAAGGAATGGTGAACCCATGAAAATACTGGTTCTGTCGGACTCCCACGGGGACGCAAAGACGGCGTGTCTGGCAGTCGAGAAGGAACAGCCCCGCATGATTTTCTTTTTAGGGGACGGCTGGCGCGATGCGGGGGTGATTATGGAGCAGTTCCCCGATACGCCGCTGTTCCGGGTGCCGGGGAACTGTGACTATTTTCTCCCGGAGCAGAACGCGCCGGAACAGTTGATAGCGGTGGAAGGGTTCCGCATTCTGATTTGTCACGGGCATACATACGGGGTCAAGCAGGGGATGTGGGAGGCGGAGGAGACCGCCAAGCGCGAACATCTTGACGCGTTTCTGTTCGGACACACGCACACGCCGCTGTCCCGGCGGCGGGGAAAGACGCTGTATTTCAATCCGGGCAGTATCGGGATGAGCTTCCCGCCGACGTACGGGGTACTGTACGCGGAGCGCGGGAAAACGCTGGACGGGCGTATTTACCGCCTGAAGTGACACACAATCCGTGTCACCGTCCCGCACGGCGCGGGAAAACGCTGGACGGGGCGTATTGACCGCAAATCTCACACGTTGAAGCGGAAATAAATCATGTCGCCGTCCTGTACGACATAGTCCTTGCCCTCACTGCGGTAGAGGCCTTTTTCCTTGGCGGCGGCGACACTTCCACAGCGTTGCATGTCCGCCCACGCCAGCACTTCGGCGCGGATAAAGCCGCGCTGGATATCGGTATGGATTTTGCCGGCGGCTTCGGGGGCTTTGGTACCCTTGCGGATTGTCCACGCCCGACACTCGTCTTTACCGTAGGTCAGGAACGATATCAGCCCCAACAGGTCATAGGCGCACTGTACGAGGCGGTCAAGGCCGGATTCCTGTAGGCCGAGTTCCTCCAGAAACATGGCGCGTTCGTCCTCCTCCAGCGCGGCGATATCCTCCTCTAACTTCGCGCAAATGGGCAAAACCTGATTGCCCTCCGCTTTGGCAATCTCCGCGACAGTCTGATAGTACGCGTTCTCGGACAGGTGCGTGAACCCGTATTCGTCGGTATTGGCGGCGTAAATGACAGGTTTGAGCGTCAGCAGGTCGGACGTACGCAGTAAGGCGGCGTCGTCGGGGTCACAGTCGAACGTACGCGCCGCGTGTCCGGCGTCGAGGTGCTTCGACAACGCCGTGAACAGTTCGACTTCGCGGGCGTACTTCTTATCTCCCTTCGCCGCCCGCGACGCCTTCTCAATGCGGCGCTGTACCATTTCGAGGTCAGCCATGACAAGTTCCAAGTTGATAATTTCGATATCGCGTGCCGGGTCGGTGGTGTTCTCGACATGAATCACGTTTTCGTCGTCGAAACACCGCACGACATGCACAATGGCGTCAGTTTCGCGGATATTGGCAAGGAATTTGTTACCGAGGCCTTCGCCCTTACTCGCGCCGCGGACAAGTCCGGCAATGTCGACGAACTCCACGACAGCGGGTGTCTTTTTCAAGGGCTGGTAAAGTTCGGCTAATGCGTCAAGGCGGGTATCCGGCACGGCGACAACGCCGGTATTGGGTTCGATGGTACAGAACGGGTAATTAGCGCTCTCCGCGCCCGCGTTGGTGATTGCGTTATAGAGTGTGGACTTTCCGACGTTGGGCAGTCCGACGATTCCGGCTTTCATAATAACAGACTTCCTCCCGGTTGATTGGATTTGACGACCATTGTACCACGCTTTCCCCGAACCCGCAAGAGCGCCGACACCCTCTATATATCAAGGAAGCGCGGCAAAAGCAAAAACCCTTCCCATTTCGGGAAGGGTTTACACGCTGTCCGGAGAGGGGCGGACAGGTTTAGGCATATTCCACGGTCAACTGTGTACCGTCGGAGTGAACAAGGACTTGTCCGAAGCGGGTGAGGAAGGTTTCGACGCCGAAACTTTCCAGCAGTTCGAGCGTTTCGCTGTCCTCCGGCTCGTCGTCGGAGGAGGTAATAAGCGCGTAGCGCGGGGCGGTGGATTCGACCAGTAACAACAGGGGTTCGTGCCAACTCCCGTGATGAGGCATTTTCAGGAAGTCGTAGGTACCCCAGCCGCCGATGGAGAGAAATTCTTCCAAACGTTCGTCCTCGGCGTCGCCGGTGAACAGGAGCCGGTTCTGTCCGTTCTCGACGGAGACTATCAGGGAGGAATTGTTGCTGGTATCGCTGTTGTACTTGTTCTTTTTGGGCGGGTTGACGGTGTACGACACGCCGTCGAGTGTGAAAGAGAGCGTTTCGCGGACGGTTTCGGGTTCGATACCTGCTGTTTTGACGGCCTTTACATATTTTTCGTACTCCTCGCTGTCCTTGGGGGAATTGCTTTGCAGAATCCGGGTCACGGGGAAATTGTTGATAATACGCGCCGCGCCGCCGACATGGTCTTGGTCAAAGTGCGTGATAATCATCAAGTCAAGCTGTGTGATTCCACGGGTTTCGAGTTCGGCTAAGATGGTACGCCCGAAGCCCTTGACGCCGCAGTCAATCAGGACGGCGCTTTCGGGTGTCAGCAAGAGGAACGCGTCAGCCTTCCCGGCGGCGAAGCAGACGACTGTCAAATCCGTGCCGGAGGTGGTTTCGGTGACAGTCACGGCGTCGGCGGTATCGGTGCCGTTTGCGGCGTCGGACGTGGTATCAGTGCCGGACGCGGTGTCGGTGTCGGTGACGGTCACGGTGTCGGACGCGGAACCGGTGTCCACGACGCCGGAACCTGTCGAGACGCCGCAGGCCGTCAGCAGGAACGCGAACACAAGTAAAATTGTCGCTCTCATTACAGTGCCTCCTTTTCAAGCATGCGCCCGCAAACAATATTCAGATTCCCGTTCCGGCACCGTAAGGCGTCAAGGAACTCTTTCGGGACACTTGCGGCGCGCATTGTGACTTTGTATGTCAACTCGTAGAGGGTACCCATATTCGTTGTCTTGACGCGCTGGAGTTCCCAGCGGGACGCGTACTGGTCAAGCAGGTCGTCGAACAGGCCTTCATAGTCGAGATTTTCCCCGATGGTAATTTTCAAGGTACGTTCGTTGTCGCGCCCGGCACCGAAGCGGCACGACATCAGCGCGGCGGCGTAGAGGGCGACTGTCAGGAAGAACACGACCGCCAGCGCGACGTAGCCCATACCGGTGGCGATACCGAGTGTCACGGCGAGGAAAATCAGGCCGATTTCGCGGGCGCTTCCGGGGGCGGAGCGGAAACGTACCAGTCCGAACGCGCCCGCCACGGCGACGCCCGCGCCGATATTGCCATTGACCAGCATAATGACGACTTGCACCATGACGGGCAGGAGTGCCATTGTGAGGGCGAAACTTTGCGAACAGCGGTTCTTGTACATGCACAGCAGAGCCGCGCCGAGTCCGAGCAGAAGCGAAGTCGCGGTACAGACAAAGAACGCCGGGACAGTGATTTCAGTGCCGGTGATAATCGAGTTAAGCAACGGAAAGCACCTCTTTCTGATACGAATAGGCGGCGGGCGCGGTCTGACGCGTCAAGATGTAGCGTTTGTAATACGCGCCGTACTTGGAAAAGGACGTGGACACAATGTGGTTGTCACTCAGCAGGCGGGCGAGCCAGAGCGGAGCCGCGCCGGGGATTTTGATTTCCATCAGAATCTGATTCCCGCCCAAAATGGACTGCCCGTAGTCGCCGGAACGCAGGTCTACATGTTCGGTACGCCCGCGGAGGCGGGTATCGAAAGTAACGCGCAGGTCTGGATTTCCGGTTCCGGCGAAGGCCTCCCGGTCGTAGGCGATAAAGACCTTTGGCGCGGGCTGGTAACTGTGCATAAACCAGTCGATTTCGCGGAAAATCTGGGTATCGTCGCCGGGTTCGCGTCCGGCGAGATACGCCACGGCGTCGGCGGCCTCCATGACCACGCGGCGCTTGTACACAACGCCGTCGAACTTCTTTTTGAGTTCGACGAACACGCGCCCGGCGTCGTTGACCGTGCCGTAGGAGCGGACACGTAACTTTTCCTTGTAGACGGGCTTTTCGAGGGACGTACGAATCAGGCGGAAGTCGTCGGTATCGTAGTAGACATTGCAAATGGTATACTTACTGTAGGCGTCGGGTGTCATATAGGACTGCATGCCCGCCCGGACGGCCTCATACTGTGCCGGGGTGAGCAGATACTTTTTTTCGTAGCGCTGGAAACTGCACTGAATCATGGCGTATGGCCTCCCTTGTTGGGATATAAGCGCGCTTTTGCTTCTGGTACAGTATTCGGAATCCGGCGCGGAAAAAATGGGGTCTCCCGCGAAAAAAAAACAAGACACGGCCCCCGGTTTCCCGGAGGCCGTGTGGATTATCGTGGACGCAGTATCCGGGGAGACCGGACTTTCGTCACTGGGAACCGTTGCCGGAGTATCCGGGGAACCGGACTGCCGTCATACGGGCGGGGGGACTGACTGCTCAGTTGTTGGTGGACTGGGGTGTCGCGTCGGTCGCCACAGTGATTCTCACCTGAACGCCGCTGGCATTGCCGTTCGTCATCCAGTCATAGACGTAGACGGGGCTGACGCTTTGAGCCGCGTTATACTGGAAGTTGCCAGCGGTGGGGGCATAGGTGCTGGTAATCGCGGAGTGGCTGGAAATATACTGCCGGATGGTTTCAGGATTCACAGTCGCAAGGGCGGCGGAATTGGAGGAGAGAACATGCAGGGTATAAGCCGTGGCGGCACCGTTGCTGGTTTCCTCCAACTGACCATCCGTATAGACAATCTGGGTATTGGTGTTCTGACCGTCGTCACCGGCCCCGTCGAAGTTGACGATAAAGATATAGGTCACTTCGCCGTCCTTGTCCTCAAGGAGGTAGACATAATCCGTGCTGTCGGTGACAATCTCGTCGTATTCGATTTCCTCAATGTCGTCGCCGTCCACGAAGTACACGCGGACATCGGAGGCAACGTCTTTCAGGGTGGAGTTCTGGAAGAAGGTGTTGACGCGGATTTCCTCGTCATTGACGCGGCGGATACCGTGGTAACGCACGGCTGTTTCGTCGGTGGACTTGAACTCGCCGCCGGTGATAAAGTCGTTGGAGTCATACTTCACGTTGTTGAGGATAACGCAGAAGTATTCCTTCTCGGTGTCGACGCCATTCGTCTTGACGTTGCCGGGTACGAACTGGTACCGCGTGCCGTTGTACTTCGTGCCGGTGAAGGATACGGGGTTGTTCGGATTGTACTTGACCATGAGGGTCTTAATCTCGTTCTTCTCAACGGCGCTGACTTCATAGTAGGAGCCGTCGTCGTTCTCCACCAGATTAGAAGTGGAGTTCGCCACGAGGAATACAACGTCGTTGCTGGAGTTGGAGACATCCCAGCCGTTGGTGATAAAGACCAGTTTCGCGGTGGAGCCGTCCGTATAGACATACGCGGTCGCGTTCTGGTTGGCACCAACGAGCTTCACGGTCGGGGCATTCTTGACGCCAATATAGGACTTGTAAGAACCCTGCACGTTGTCCTCAACGACAAAGTGTGTCTCGGAGTCCAAGTCAATGGCGACCCTCGCCCCGTTGAAATAGAGCTTGTTGCCGGTAAGGCTGGCGTCGCTAATCCGGAGGAAACGGTTGGCGTTGATGGAATGGAGACGGTAGCCGTTGCTGTTGGAGCTGATACGGACAATGTGTCCGGCGGTGAAGGGTTCGGCAATCCAGTTGCCGTCGTCGCCGGAGGTGCCGGCTACGATGTCGACGGTACCAGCCACACCCTTATTCGTCCACACGCCATTCTCGAACTTCTGAATTACGTCGGTGGTGGTGTTTGTGGCGGTGTCCATAATCGTGCTGACTTGGACAGTGGCGTCGCTGGCGGAACTGGTGCGGTAGTTCTTGGAATCGTCAAGGGTGACGGTTCTGCGGGTGCCGTTGGAGTAACGAACCTGCGCCTGTGCGTCCCAACTGCTGTTGCCCACGGCGTCCTTGCTCTGGTTGTAAGCCTTCTGCAACGCGTCGGAGTTCGGACCCGTGTAGCCGGGATTGGTTTCGGCTGCGCCGAGTACGCTGGCGGTCTTGGTGGTCACGTTGTTGACGGTGGTCTCAATGGTGATACGTTCCACAAGGACGTAATCATCGACGGAGAACTCGTCCTCTTCAATCCACAGAACATAGTCGTTCTCGTCAAGGTAGACAATGTAGGAGGACTTCGTGCCGAGGCGGTCTTCGGTCAGGTCGTCAAACGTGTACTCTTTGCCGTAACTGTAAGTGGTGTCGTCCAGACGGAGGCTCTTACCGGTAACTCTGCTCTGGAGAGTGCCGCTTTCGGACTCCATGAGGTACATGCTCTTGATTTCGGCGGCGCTGTCAGAGTACGTGAAGGCGACCACATCGTCTTCATCAAACTCTTCGGTCTCAAATTCGCGGTTTCCGGACTCGTTGATGGTATCGGGATATCTGTCGGGGAAAGCGTTATTGTTGACGCTGATGATGACATAGGCGTCCTTCTTGGTTGTCGCGCCCTTCACGGCGTCAACTTTGCCGCCGTAAACGGAGATAACGCACACGTCAACATGGTTGGTGGCTTCGTTCAGGAAGGCTTCAATAATGGTGCCGTCACCGATACGGTCAACGTTACGGTTGCCGTTGGCACGACCGCCGGTTGTGTCAATGCTGTTGGTGAATTTCGTTCCGGCCTGCTTGTAGATTTCGTCGGCGAGGTCCTTGTCATTGGCGCGCTCGACCTTGAACTCACCCATAGCGTTGGGGTTGCCGATATAGCCAGCACCGGCGACATACCAGCCTCTGTTGGCCTCGGAGCTGTTGATATAGAGGCTCGCGCTGCTGGAACCGCTGGACATATTCGCGTTGTCGTGCAACGCCTGATAAATGGCGTTGACCTTCACGCCGCCGACAAACGTCGCGTCGGGCTGACGGGAGTAGGTGCCAACGTCGACGCCTTTCCACTTCCACTTAATGGAGGGGCGGCCGAAATCGTCCTGCGTGTAGGTATCCCACTTCTTGGGGAAGCGTTCGAGTTTATCAAAGTAGCGTTCCGCGAACTGCACGATAGGACGGGCGTTGTTACCGTCGCTGACCTCGTCGTTAATGTAGTTGGCGGAGGTGCTGGACGTGTTCCACGTCTGCGGGGTGGCCTTGCCGTTGCCCATGCTGACGGCTACGCCGTTGATGTTGATGGTGTTCTGGGACGGATACTCCACGAGGTCGCCCTGAAGGGTGTTGAAGGAGTAAATAGCGGCGTCCTCACGGGTCACGCCTTGGTCGAGCTGTTCGCCTTCGGGGTCGGACGTAATGCCCTTGTTGAGGCCGATACCCAGCGCGATTTTGGCGACGTTGACTTTCCAGTTACCGCCCGTGAAACCTTCGGCGCTTCCGCTGTAGCCCAGCGCACCGAGGAGCATTTTCAGGAAGGCGTATCCGGTCAGGGCGCCGGTCGGCTTAAAGGTGCCGTCGCTGTAACCGTTGATAATGCCCTCGTGGGAGCAGTAGGAGATGTAGCCTGCCCATTCGGTTCCGGGATTGACATCCGGGAAGGGGGCTTCGTTGGTGGGGAGCGCCTTCGCCGTGACGGGGCCAAGAATCATGTTGCAGATAATCTTGGCGGCGGCCTGCCGGGTCAAAGTCGCTTCGGGCTTGAAGGTGTCGTCGTCATAACCGGCCATGACATCAATCGTCTGGATAACGTCAATGGCCTGTTTGGCGTACTGGGACAACTCGTCGGTGTCCGTGAAGGCGTCGGCTTCGGGAACCGCGACGAACGTGCACAGAGACAGCGTCATCACGAGCGCCAGCGCCATGGAAATGAACTTCTTCATTGGGATTCCTCCTTTTACAGATTTGCCGTTGCCGGACGGGTTCGACCGTCGCGTGTGTCGCGTTCCCGGGGAGGACGGACGCACTGTAGACGGTTCTAAGCCGGGGTAAGCGGCTTCGGACACGTCCGGCGCGGGCATGGATAAGAAGTTCCTTTGTGAATGCACGAAAGACTTCTTTCTGCCCCGGTGATTCCGGAGGCGTCTTCCCCTGTAAGTCGTGGTGCCGGGGAGGAAAGAGGCCTTCTGTGCTTCACAGTTTGGGATGATAACAGATTCCGAACCGAAATGCAAGGGGTTTCCGGCACTTGTAATGAAAGTGTAACATTACCGGAAAATACCGCATTTTTAACGGAATCGGGCATATGACAGGGGTTTCCGGCTGTAAAAATCGCGTAACAGAGTGACAGAGGCGTTACAGGCGGTAACGAAATATGGAAAAAAATAACGGCGCGGTGACAATTTTTGCCATGTCGCGGGCGTGGGCGTCTGTGGAAAATCGCCATAGCGCCGGGAACGGCCTCCGAAATCGTCCCCGCACGGGACGCGCTTCCCTCTTTATCGGAAATGTCGAGGCTTTCCGCCTCCCCCGCACGGCGGGGGAGGTGTCGCGTAGCGACGGAGGGGAAAACGATTCCTTGTATACAAAAAATCAGGATTGTACTGGACGTGGAAACGTGGTATACTTCCGGGTGGAAAACAGGCACATCCGGGAAAGAGAGGTGTTTTTTTTGAACTCAGTCGCGGACGTATGGGAGAACGTCCTGACACAAATGCGCGGGGCGCTCTCGGACACCACTATCAATACGTGGTTCGACGAAATTGACCCCGTGGACATTCAGGGCAACACGTTAATTCTACACTGCGGGAACGACTTCAAGCGGGGGTATATCAAGTCCCTGTTCACGGAGAACATTCAGGACGCCATGAAAAATCTGTTCTCGCGGGACTTCGACGTGAACGTGCTGGACGACGACGAGTACCGCAAGTTTCAGGGCAAGGGCGCGGACACGTTCGGGGTACACACCAGCGCACGTTTCACCTTTGACACGTTCGTAGTCGGGCCGTCGAACAAACTTGCGTGGGCGGCGTCAAAGTCGGTGGCGATGTACCCGACGCGGAACTACAATCCGCTGTTGATTTACGGGGAATCGGGCTTGGGGAAAACGCACCTGATTTACGCCATCAAGAACGAAATCCATCAGAATTTCCCGCGCTACCACACGATTTACGTCAAGGGGGACGAACTCGCCAACGAGCTTGTGGACGCGATACAGGCCGGGCGTATGGCTACGGCGGAAATGCGCGACAAGTACCGCAAGGCGGACGTACTGCTTGTGGACGACGTGCAGTTTATCGCCGGGAAGAAGCAGACACAGGAGGAATTTTTCCACACATTCAACAGTCTGTATGAATCGGGGCGGCAAATCGTGCTGACAAGTGACCGTCCGCCGCACGAAATCACGCTGTTGGAGGAGCGGCTACGGACACGCTTCGAGTGGGGACTGATAGTGGACGTGGAGCCGCCGGACTTTGAAACGCGTGTCGCCATTATCCGGTCGAAAGCCGCCAGTCTGGGGATTACCTTTCCAGACACGGTGTCGTCGTACATTGCGGAGAATGTCACGTCGAACGTACGGCAGTTGGAGGGGACGGTCAACAAGGTGTTGGCCTACCGTGACCTGTTGAACGACCACACGGACAAGGCGACAGTCCGCCGCGCCATGCAGGACATTTTGAAGCAGACCACGGCGGAGTATGTCCCGACGCCGCAGAGCATTATACAGTACGTCAGTCACTGCTACGACCTGACGCCGGATGTAGTGACGGGGCAGTCGCGGAACCGGAACGCGGCGACGGCGCGACAGGTTGCCATGTATCTGATACGGAACATGACGAACCTGTCACAGGACGAAATCGGGCAGAGGTTCAACGGGCGTGACCATTCCACGGTGATTTACTCGTTGCGTCAGACCGAACTCCGCATGCGCGACGACCCGGCGTTTGCCAAGACCATCCGGGAAATCAAGACAAATCTGCTTTCGGAGTTCGACGCCGAACGCCACAACGGCGGCGGCCTCTGACACGCCGGAACGGTTCCCGGCGGGGTGGAACGCGTCCGGCGACGCCCCCGGACGCCCTCGCGGGACAAGTCCGAAACACCCTCAAAAAGTTGCGAAAATGGCACTTTTCCGAAAAACGCCGGAAAACGCGTTTTGCCGGAATTTGCAACTTTTCGGACAAATTGGACAGGCCGTTTTTCAGAGGCTTAGTAAATAAGTTTTTCTACTTTTCCACAAAAAAAATGTGGAATGTGGAATAAAAACCTGTGGAAAACTTTTTAGTAAAGAAGTTTTCCACACTTTCCACAAAGTTTCCACATGCCGATGTGGAAAACGGATTGGCTCTACGAGGGGCTTTGAGGCACTTTTCCACATTTTCCACATCCCTACTACTACTACTATTAAACTTTACTGTTTTTTCATTGCGCGGGGCCTTTTTTTGAAAATCGGGCTTTCCGGAATCCGGCTTTTCATTTCTATTCCAAACAAAACTTTCAGGAGGAACTTTCCATGATTTCTTTTTTGTGTGAAAAAGTGTTATTGCAGGGAGCCATCAATCTCGCCGGACGTGCTGTGTCCCCCAAGAGCAGTATACCAGCCCTTGAAGGACTGCTTCTGGACGCTGACACCGGTATCACCCTTTCGGGTTACAACATGAATACGGGCATCCGTTCGTTCTTACCGGCGGAAGTACGGGAGAAGGGGCGAGTTGTTTTGTCCGCCCGGCTGTGCTCAGACATAGTACGTCGTATGCCTGACAATATGATATCCGTCACAGTGTCGGACAATCTGTCTGTCCGCATGACCTGCGGCGACGCCGACTTTGAAATCACCGGGCTTGACGCCGCCGACTTCCCCGAACTCCCCGGCGTCGAGGAGGAAGCGTCCCTGACCATCCGTCAAAACCTGTTCCGGGACATGATTGACCAGACGGTGTTTTCGGTGTCGACGAACGAGGCGCGCCTGATTCACACGGGGGCGCTGTTCGAGACCGAGGCCGGACGCCTGACTATGGTCGCCGTGGACGGTTTCCGGCTCGCCTTACGCCGGGAGGAGTTACTGTCCAGCACGGGCGGCAACATGTCCTTTGTGGTGCCGGGTTCGGCGCTCAACGAAGTGAAGAATATCTGTGCCGATACGGACGAACCCGCCGCCGTCACACTCGGAAAGCGTCATATTCTGTTTGAAATCGGCGGAACGGAACTGATTTGCCGCCGTCTGGAGGGAGAGTTTTTGAACTACCGCCAGTCGATTCCCCGCGACAATCCCACCCGTGTGACCGTGGAGTGTCGGGACATGCTCAACAGTCTTGACCGGGTGTCGGTGGTGATTTCGGAGAAACTCAAAGCGCCGGTTCGGTGCAAGTTCGAGCGTGACCGGGTATTCATGTCGGCGCGGACGGGGAGCGGCGAAGCCCGCGACGTGTGTCAGACAGTCGGCGACGGCAAAAATCTGGAAATCGGGTTCAACAACCGTTATCTGATAGACGCCCTGCGCCACGCCCCCGCCGATTCCGTGGAAATTCAACTCAATACGGGCGTATCCCCGGCGATTATCGCCCCCGTGGACGGTAGCGACAACTTTTTGTACATGGTTCTGCCCGTCCGCCTGAAAGCCTGATAAAAGTTTTCCACAAAGTTTCAAAACCTGTGGAAAGTTTCCGGCGATTGTGATACTATGTCCTTACGCGCTCTCCCGGAAGCGGAGAGGCGGGAGAAATGGAAAGTTTTCCACAACATGTCAACAAATTGTGGAAAACTTTCCGCCGAAAGGAGCCGCCATGCCCACTGAACTTGTCCGAATCCACACCGGTTTCATCACGTTACAGGAGCTTTTGAAGCTCACCGGAGCCGTCGACACCGGCGGGGAAGCCAAAATCCGCATTCAGAACGGGGAAGCCTCCGTCAACGGCGAACCCTGTACCCAGCGCGGAAAAAAACTCCGCCCCGGCGACACCGTTTCTTTCCGGGAACGTCACTTTACCGTCGGTCATGGAACTTGAAACGCTGACTTTGACCCGTTTCCGCAACTATTCCGGCGCGGAAGCCGTCTTTCACCCGGACTGTAACGTACTCACCGGCGCGAACGCCCAAGGAAAAACAAATCTGCTGGAAGCGATAGTTTGTCTGTCCGGGATGAAGCCGCCACGCGTCCGCGCCGACCGCGATATGATTCAGTTCGACGCCGACAACGCCGCGATTTCCGCGCAAATCCGCGCAAGAGGCCGGACTTATCTTGTGGAAATCCGGCTTTCCCGCGACGGACGCCGTAAAATCACCGTCAACGGCGTACACGCTCGAACCCCCGCCGAACTCCGCGAACGGTTCCATACCGTCCTATTCCGCCCGGAAGATTTGTTGCTCATCCGCGACGCCCCCGCCACACGGCGACACTTTCTCGATACCGCCCTGTCACAACTGCGTCCGCGCTACGCCGACGCCCTCGCGTACTATCAGGCCGCACTCGCCCGGAAGTCTCGCATTCTCCGCGACGCCGCCGAACACCCCGGACTTTTGCGCACATTGCCCGATTTCAGTACCCAAATGGTACGATACGGCGCGGTTTTAGTCCGCTACCGCGCCCATTACACGCAACGCCTCCACGAGTACGCCGCCCGCCATCACGCCGCCTGTTCCGGCGGACACGAACAGCTTGCCGTGTCCTACCGCACGGTCTCGACTGTTACCGACCCGTCCGCGCCCGAAGGCGTCATTCAGGAACAGTTACACCGGCACATGGAAGCCCACGAACGCGCCGAACTTGCCGCCAAACAGTGTCTTTCCGGCGCACACAGGGACGATTTGTCGATAACGGTCGACGGACGCGACGCCCGGACATGGGCCTCACAGGGACAAACCCGCACCGCCGCGCTTTCGCTGAAATTAGCCGAACGCGAAATTCTCCGCAACGCCTCCGGGGAATACCCCGTTCTCCTGCTCGACGACGTGTTGAGTGAACTTGACCCCGTGCGGCAGTCGTACGTACTGCGCGAAATCGAGGGCGGACAACGTTTCCTGACCTGTTGCGAGGATGACCGTTTGTCGGACATGCCCCCCGGACAGGTGTACCGTGTGCGGAACGGGTGTCTGTCGGCGGAAAATGTCGCGCCCCGTCAGAATGGCGTTTAGAAGCTCTGTAAGCGTCGTTTCTTCCGGGAGTGTTCCGAATACCATCCGCGCACAAAAGCGCGTCAGAGACCCCTTAAAACGCCCTACAGGCCATTCCACGGAAAATGTCTCTCTTGTCGCCCCCCTGGGGGGGGAGATGTCGCCACAGGCGACAGAGGGGGGGACACCGCCCCCACCCGGCACGTGTCGCCACAGGCGACAGAGGGGGAACGTCGCCCCCACCCGGCACGTGTCGCCACAGGCGACAGAGGGGGGAACGTCGCCCCCACCCGGCACGTGTCGCCACAGGCGACAGAGGGGGGACGCCGCCCCCACCCGGCACGTGTCGCCACAGGCGACAGAGGGGGGAACGTCGCCCCCACCCGGCACGTGTCGCCACAGGCGA